>JABLXG010000031.1 GCA_013178165.1 Anaerolineae bacterium | reverse complement strand
TCTTCAATTCCCATGCCACCTGAATCTGTGTTATAGTGTCCATCGTGCGGCTCCTGTGATTGGGTTGGTTGTCTCGCAACCACAACAACTTTATCACGGAGTCGCATTTCTATTGAGAATACTGCGGGGTCGGTTAAGCGGGCTTGAGTGCGCAACGGCGGGCGGACAGCAATGTTCGAAAGCCCGGTTGCCGTGCACGAGGCATGACCCGTCAGTTGTGTAGCCGCCGCCTTACCGGCATAATGGATGCTGTGGGCGGGCACAGCACTGCGTAGCCTTGAACTAGGCAAATACAAACAACGCTCATGTGGCAGATCAAGACCTTTCTCAAATCCAAGTCTCTCACGGGAGGCACTCCAGAGAACCGCTCAAGTGAACGTTATCGACGCATCGTTTTGAGCATGTTGGCGGGTCTCAGCATGCGGGGGGTTAGCGCTGTCACGATGGTTATCTCGGTTCCACTGACTATAAACTATCTGGGAACTGAGCGGTATGGCATGTGGATAACCATGAGTGCAATGCTAACAATTCTGGCTTTCGCTGATCTGGGGATTGGCAATGGCCTTCTGAACAAGTTGGCGTATGCGCATGGCCGTGATGATCGCGAGGGAGCTCAAAGATACATTTCCAGCGCATTTATTATGCTGTCAGGCGTCGCGTTGTTACTTGGTGTGGTGTTCATGCTGATTTATCCACACGTACCCTGGGAGCGATTCTTCAACGTAACTTCTACACAGGCTGTGCGCGACGCTGGACCTACCGTCGCAGTTGCCATAGGCTGTTTTCTAATCAGCATACCCTTAGGTATTGTTCAACGTGTTCAGCAGGGATACCAGGAAGGTTACTTCGATAGCTTCTGGCAAGCGGTTGGCAAGTGTTTTACACTGGCAGGTGTGTTATTAGCGATTTACCTGCGAGCTAGCTTGCCTTGGCTTATCGCAGCACTCATGCTAGCGCCGATTGCAGCACAATTCCTGAACGGCATCATTCTGTTCGGCATCAGGCGCCCATGGTTGAGACCACACTGGGGCGCAGTACGTCGGAGTTACGGACAAGAACTACTGGAGGTTGGCCTGTTTTTCTTCATTCTTCAGTTAGCCAGTGTAATAGGTTATTCTTCTGATAGCATTGTGCTTGCCCATATAATTAGCCCCAATGCTGTCAGCGAATATACAATAGTTAAACAATTATTTAGTATAATCATACTATTTTTAAGCGCATTATTGATGCCTACATGGCCAGCTTATGGTGAAGCTACCGCAAGGGGGGATAGGGCCTGGGTCGGGCAAACATTCGTGCGATCTGTTGCCATCAGCTTGTCAATCAGTATTCCATTTTCAATTCTTCTTGTACTCCTGGGACAGCAGATTGTTAAATTATGGGTAGGGGATGCGGTCACTCCCTCACCTCTGCTCCTGGTTTCTTTCGGGATATGGACTGTCATAAGTGCGTTTGGCGGTTCAGTGGCCATGCTGCTTAATGGTCTGCAGGTGATACGTTTTCAGGCAGTCTGCAGTCTGCTGATGGCAGCCAGCAACATTGTAATATCTGTTGTCCTGACAGAAACGATCGGAATCTCAGGTGTAATCTGGGGTTCGATTGTGGCTCAGCTGGTGTTCATTCTGTTACCAAGCATGGTATACATCCTCCGATTATTGCGACCACCGGAGTTGCAGCTGTACACTGACACTACTAGGGGTAGCAAATGACAAGAGTGCATTTCATCTACCCGCACGGCCCGTGCATTTCTGCTCCGGACACCATTGGGCGCAATATTGGCAAGCGTCTAAACGAGCAAGGGTATGATGTCTTGTACTATGATTGGGATAGTGTAGAGAGCATCAAACCAGGGCAGGATGACGTGTTACTTGGGCATCCGCACCCCTTCCCTTGGACAATCTTCAACCGCAGCATACGTAACAAAGGATGGAAGAGGGTTATTGCCTTGGCGCCATATTCTCATGGGATGCCCAACGCAGTTGCCCATTTGGAAAAGGTTATCTCCTATTGTGACCTGTTTCTGGCCATCACCGGCAATTATTGGTTTTCGGGCATCAGCGAATCGTTGTACGCCCACTGGCTCCCTAAAATGATTCATGTTGATCTGGCTGTAGACCGTACTGACTTCCCTGTAATCAAACACAGGTTCAACCGGCCAGGGCAACGGACATTCCTGTACATTGGCGGTACCTCAATCTACAAGAACACCACTTATCTGGCGCACATTGCGAAGCGCTTACCAGGGATGATGTTTTCGTGGATTGGCCGCGGCAAACCCATTCCAGGAGTAAAAGCTCTCGGATACTTAGATTTCAGCGACCAGGCTTCCCGAGAGGTTGTTGCTTCACATGATTTCCTGATTACTGTTGGCCGATCCGATGCAAATCCCACCACAGTCCTTGAAGCAATGGCCTGGGGGCTGATTCCAATCTGCACTCCCGAGAGTGGATACATAAATTACCCTGGTATCATCAACGTACCATTAGACAACCTTGATCGTGTGGCAGAGATATTGGAATGGCTTCAGATACTGCCTGAGCAGAAATTAAAGAAATTGCAAATCCTGAACTGGCAGCTGCTTGATACACACTTCAACTGGGATCGCGTCGCTGAGCAGATTGTGCAAGCGATTCATGATGATGCCTCTCCAGTAATAGAAAAGGCGTCCTGTAAGCAAAGACTTACAATTCAATGGCATTATTGGACTTCACCTTATTCCTTTCTAGCCCCCAGAAATACCAAACACACTACTCGCAGTTTACTGAGCTTGCTGCAGCTAGAGATCCTTTCAAGGTTTTGAGGGCTTGGGCGAGAACTTGTTGAGGTGACCGATGTCGAAAATATCCCTGCAAAGATGGCAGCAAGCCCAGCGCTGGGAACAGGATCACTGGGATAGGAGCATCGCCAAGGGGAAACGTTGGCGAAATCTGGGGCCGTTGAAGACCCTGATCAAAAACCTTGTGGAAGGCGGACGAGGCGATGACCGCAACCATTGGTGGGCCGAGAAATTTGAGAACTATCACTACGTTCCACACCACCTAAACAATGTCGTTGAATTTGGTTGCGGACCTTTTACAAACCTGCGCATTATCCTGCAAGGCCGAGAAGCACGCCATGTGTTTGCCAGCGATCCACTGGCAAAGCACTATGTGAGTTACAACGGTTTTCACCTGTCAAACAAATGGAAAGCACGAGAATATCTCATTGATGATCATCCCCTTGAGGAAGCGCCATTTGCCAGTGACTACTTTGATCTTGTTGTCTGTATAAATGTGCTGGATCATGTTCGGGATCCTGATATGTGTTTGACTCAGCTAGCTCGTGTTGTTGCTCCAACAGGGTTGATAATACTGGGACAGGATTTGACTAATGAGGATGATCTGAAGGCTGTTGAGCAATTCGCTAAAGAAACAGGCTCAGATATCGGGCATCCGCATTCGTTCAGCGACAGCGAGTATTTACTCAGCTATTTTCGTAACTATGATGATGTGTTGAAGAAGGTGTTGCCAAGGGAAGAAGGTCTTGCACCTTTTGCTCATTTTGGAACACTCATTTATGTTGGCAGAAAGATACAGGATGATTAACAGATATAGCTGAGAAGATAATGCACTCTCTTGATAAAGCTATCCTTCGCTTGCGGGACGACCCTCGCTACGCCGATCTGGTGCGAGATGCATATCTGGATCGAGATGTGGTTGCCGCAGCCCGGCGCTTCTGCCAGTCTGCTGAATTCGCGGCAGTATTGGGTCTGCTGAAGGAGAGGGTCAAGAACGCGGTGATCCTTGATCTGGGCGCTGGAGCAGGGATCGCGTCGTACGCGTTTGCAGTTCACGGGGCACGGCAGATCTATGCGCTGGAGCCTGACGCCTCGGATGAAGTTGGGCGGGGGGCAATTAACCGGTTGTGCGGGCCATACCCGATCGAGCCAATCGACGCTTTCGGCGAGGATATCCCCCTGCCTGAGGCCGTTGTGGACATTGTCTATGCGCGCCAGGTGCTCCACCACACCCGCGATCTGCCGCAAGTCATGCTGGAATGTGCCCGTGTGCTCAAGCCGGGTGGTATCTTGCTGGCCTGTCGTGAGCACGTAGTCGATAACGACGTACAACTAGCGCAGTTCTTGGCCAACCATCCAATTCATCAACTTGCTGGTGGCGAAAATGCCTACCGTCTTCCTCAGTATCTTGACGCTATCCAGCGTGCTGACTTGGAGGTCCGGCAAGTGTTTGGCCCCTGGGATAGTCTGATCAACGCCTTTCCGGTAGTGCGCACCCAGGAGGAACTGGAACACTTCCCGCAGATCATGTACCGACGCAAGCTGGGGCAGTTAGGCGATATGATCAGTCGTCTGCCAGGTGCAACTACGCTGGCCTGGATGCGAATCAAACGGCCCCGGCCCGGTCGGATGTACACCTTTCTAGCAGTCAAACCCTGAGGACAGCCATGCAAACCCTTCGCGTATGTCTTGACGCACGGATGATCGATGGCCAGTGGGGAGGTGTCCAGCAGGTGGTCATTGGACTGGCCAGTGCGCTGTCAGGGCTAGAAGATGGTGACGAAACCTACGCCTTCCTGGTGTATGAGGATGCTTGCGCGTGGCTGGAACCCTACATTGGCGGGCCGTGCCGCTTGCTGAAGCATGGCCTGGCGCCCCGGCCTGCTACCTGGAAGCAGAAAGTGAAGGCTGCCCCTCTTGTCCAGTCGCTCTGGAAGCCCCTCAGTCGCTACTGGCACAGGACAATCCCAGTGCCGGTCTCGGATGGCGCGATCGAACAGGCCGGGATCGGGCTAATGCACTTCGTGACCCAGAATGGCTTCCTGACCGACATCCCCAGTATCTACCAGCCGTGGGACTTGCAGCATCTTCATTTGCCGGAGTTGTTCACGCAGGCTGAGATCAACAGCCGGGAAATTAGGTACCGCCGGTTTTGCCACCAGGCTGCTGCTGTCGCCGTGGCTTCTCGCTGGGCCAGGGTGGACCTGCTCCATCACTATAGGTTGCCGGAGGATAAGGTGATCGTGGTACCGATGGCCTCCGTGTTGGCGGCGTATACACCTCCCACAGCCGATGATCTGGCGCAAACAGCGCGTAAGTTCGCCCTGCCTGAGCGCTTCATCTTCTACCCTGCCCAGACCTGGCCGCATAAGAATCACCTGAGCTTGCTGGATGCACTGGCTTCTCTGCGCGCGGATGGTCTGACCGTCCCGCTGGTTTGCACTGGAACACTCAACGAGTTCTATCCCCGGATCGCTGCTCATGTGCGCAGGCTGGGGTTGGAGCAGCAGGTCAGGTTCCTGGGGTATGTAGCGCCAGCAGATATTCAATGCCTGTATCGTTTGGCGGAGGCCGTGGTGATTCCCAGCAGATTTGAGAGCTGGGGACTGCCGGTTAGCGAGGCGTTTATGGCCGGCGTGCCGGTTGCGGCATCTACAGCTACCTCACTGCCAGAGTTAGTGGGAGATGCCGGGTTGCTCTTTGACCCGACTCAGCCAGCCGAGATCGCCGCTGCGGTCCGGTGTCTGTGGGTCAATGAAGCGCTGCGCTGTACGTTAATCAGACGGGGGATAGAGCGGGCGCGTCTGTTTTCGTGGGAGCGCACAGCGAGGATTTTCCGGGCCCATTACCGGCGTATCACCGGAAGGCAGCTGACGGAAGAAGATCGGGCACTGGTGGCCGCGCCGCCGCCGATCTAATCTAACTGAACGCCCCGCTCTCAACGGGGGTAACGGTGACGGCGCAGGATCCACTGGCGCAGGCGGGTTTCCCAGGCGGGCGGGACCGCTACCCGCACCAGGGCCTTGAACAGCCCGCGCGGGATGGCAGCGGGGAAGCGTCCGGTCTGGCGCAGGGCTGCTCCAGCCGCTCGCCACTGCCCCGCCCGCAGCCGGACCGCTGCTTCCCGCAGGTAGCTCTCCACCCACTCATGACGGTAGCCGGTCAGGAAGCCGGTTGCGCCGTACTCAGCCCGCATGGCCTCCAGCTCGGCCATGCGCTTTACCCCGCCAGACATGGTTTTGGTCTCCCGATAGTGCTTGACCCCGGCGCGAATTTCAGGAACCAGGCGGCCAGGGTAGCGCCGACCGATACGCAGCCAGTATTCGTAGTCCATGACGTAGTGCAGGTCCTCGCGCAGATAGCCCATGGTCTCCACCACCTCCCGCCGCAGGAAGACGGTGGGTTGGCAGATGTAGGGGGCTACGTTGAGCAGCCGGTCGTAATCCCACTCCGACACCGGGAAGCGAAACGGGAAGACCCTTCCGTCAGAATCGAATGTCTCCTGCCTGCCATAGACCCAGGCAACCTCAGGGCGTGCCTCCAGATAACCTACGGCAGTGGCCACGGTCTCCGGAAAGTACACATCATCAGCGTTAAGCCAGGCCAGGATATCCCCACGGGCCATGCGCCAGCCCTTGTTGATCGCGTCAGACTGGCCTCGGTCTGGCTCAGAGATCAGGATCAGGCGGTCGGCATAGCGGCGGATGATGTCTAGCGTGCCATCGGTGGAGCCGCCATCCATGATGATATATTCGATCGGCTGGTAGGTCTGACCCAACACAGATTGGATGGTATCCTCGATGAAGGCCGCGCTGTTAAAGCACGGCGTGACAACCGTCACCAGCGGATTCATGGTCGCTTTCCACGGTGTAGCGCCTCGTAAAGCTGTATAGTCTGCTTGGCAACGATGGCTTCACCAAAGCGTTCTTCAAGAATTTCCTGGGAGCGGCGGCCCTTGTCCGGCAGGGAAGACGCGTCGGCTAGCGCAGCCAGCATAGCCCCGGCAAAAGCTATCGCGTCCCCGGGTGGGACTACCCAGCCGTTGCCGTCTACTCCTTCCGGCAGCCCCCCCGCTGCAGTGACGATTACGGCGCGCCCAAAGCTCAGCGCCGTGATCAGCGCCCCGCTCTGGTAGATGTAATGGTAGGGGAAGACAATCACATCGGCTGCATAAAAGTACCGCCATACGTCGTTGTAGGGTACAAATTCCGCCAGCACGCGCACATTGGCACGCTTTTGCATTTGCTGGAGCAGGCGGGTTTGTTGAGGACCATCTGGCCTACCAGCGATAACCAGCCAGGCGTCCTGGCGTTCGCGGCTAACACGCTCAAAGGCCGTAGCTAACACATCCAGGCCCTTGTATGCCTTGATCGCGCCGAAGAATAGGAACACTGGCGCTGTCAGGGGTAATTGCAGGCTTTGACGGGCAGCTTCCTGGCTGGCCCCTGGCGGGATAGCGTGATTCCTGATGGCGATGTGCGGGATCACGTGTACGCGCTCCGGACGGATAGCCGGGTAGTGCATCAGCAAAGCCTCCCGGCTGGATTGCGTGTGGACAATCAGGGCATCAACACTGGTGTAGATCTGTCCCAGGCGATCGGGATTGGCGTTCAGGGCAAAGAGGGGCACAACGTCGTGCACACTGTGCACCACCGGGATACCCGCTGCACGAACACGGCGGATCAGCCAGCCGTCCAGGCGGGGCAGGCGGCTCCACTGCACATGGACGATATCCGGTCGCTCGCGCCGGATCGCCTGCAAGGTTTCCAGGTGTCCGAAGGGGTAACTGATCGCCCGTAGCAGACGACGCAGGCGTGGGTAGTGCAACAGGATGGGCCAGCTCAGCCCGCGAAAGTAGTGGGTATCTACTACAAAACCTTCGAGATCTGGCAGATTTTCATCGTAGAGGAAGCGGGAGGTCACGTAGCGGACGTCACAGCCGGCCCTAGCCAGGGCGCTGCACAGCGCCAGATTGTAGTAGGTGGTCATCTGGGCTGGATCGAGCTGCCAAACTTTGAGGGGCATTGCGGATTTTCCGGATAGGCCGGTTTTCTGCACCGAAGAGGATTATACCAGGCACAGAATTTACGGGCTATTCCGGTGCTTCCCGTCCTAGCTCCCGCCTCAGGACATCCACGATCTCTGTCACCGCCGCCTGGACGGGTGGTGTGAGCGGCGCGCCGAAAGCATTGCCCGCTGGCTGGATGCCGATCACAGCCAGCGTGCAGCCAGTTTCCGCCACCAGGTAGCGGGCTAACAGACTCGGCGGCAGGGTGTGCGTGCTGGCGCTCAGGCCATCGATCGCTGACCAATCCAGCCAGCGCACCGCGCCCGGTGGCGCGTCCATTTGCGCCGCGTCGACCAGCAGCACCAGATCGGGGCGGAAGCGGCGCAACGGCCCGGTGCAGTTCTCCGGCGCAGCCCCACCATCGATCACCAGGACGTTTTCTCGCCCGGACAGGTGCGGTATGAGCAGCCGGGCAACAACGCTACCAGCGGCATCATCGCCGCCAGTAGCGTTGCCAATGCCCAGGATGGCCACCCGGATGCGCCGGGCAGGCTCAGGAGCGCCCTCAGTCGAGGGCGACGGGCTGGACGGCAGGCTGCGGCGTGGCTGCAGGCTCTGCCGCAGTCTGGCTTGCCAGGTAGGTTCGGATGTCATCGTCGTTGCCGTAGTACAACCGGTAGCCAGCGCGGGAGAGCGCGGCCAGCTCCCACAGCTGGGGCTGCATGGACAGGCAACCCTGGCGGCAGGAATGCACACACTGCGCGCAGAACAGGCAATGGTCGACGTTGTAGTGAAAGACGAACTGCTTGGCTTTGCGATCAAGCACGATCACCTCGATCGCGTTGGCCGGGCAATCTTTGGCGCACAGGCCACAGCCGGTGCAGTTTTCACGGTTCCACTGCAGCTGCCCGCGGAACTGGGATGGCGTTTCTTTCCGTTCGAACGGGTAACGCTCCGTGACCGGATGTTTGAAGATCGACTCGAAGATGTCGTTGATCATCGCCCCAAGTTTCATGCCGTTACAACCTCCCACAGAATGTAGAGTAACAACTGCACCAGCACCAGCAGAGCGCCCCAGCGCCACCACAGGC
This sequence comes from Anaerolineae bacterium, assembly GCA_013178165.1. NCBI lineage: Bacteria > Bacillati > Chloroflexota > Anaerolineae > Anaerolineae bacterium. Next base: position 29,307 of record JABLXG010000031.1, on the reverse strand, counting down.
CGACCGTCTGCTCGATGCGCAGGCGGGTCATCAAGGCCTGGATGATCACGATGGCGATCAACAGCGCCCCGGTCTTGAGCAGGAAATCCAGCGGGCTGGCAAGCCCGCCCAGGTAGAACGCCGCGACCAGCGTCAAGCCGACGACCATTTCCACGCCCTTACCCAGCCGGAAGAGCGCCAGCCCGCGCCCGCTGTATTCGGTCATCGCCCCGGCCACGATCTCAGTTTCGGCCTCCGGCGCATCAAAGGGCGGCAATTCCAGCTTGCCCATCAGGCCGATCAGCGCCACCAGGAAGCCAATCGGCTGGGTGACGATCAGCCAGTGCGTGCTGGCATAGGCGTTGATCGTGCTGATCTGCCAGGTGTGAGCCACGAAGGCCGGAGCCAGCAGGGCCAGCATGAACGGCGCTTCGTAGGAAAAAAGCTGGGTCAGCGTACGTGTTGCGCCAACCAGGGCGAAGCGGTTGAATGTGTTCGCCCCGGCCAGGCCCATGCACAGCGTGAGCAGGCTGAGCAGGTAGACGGTGACGATCAGGTCGCCCTCGAAGCTGTAGGCGGGGGCCAGGCCGAAGATCGGGGCGTACAGGGCGGCGGTCAGCGCCCCGGCCAGCGCCGCGATGGGCAGCCCAACGAACAGCAGCGGGTTGACATCGTTGGGGATGACTTCTTCCTTGGCCAGCAACTTGAATACGTCGGCCAGCGGCTGGAACCAGCGCGGGCCAACCCGGTTTTGGGCGCGGGCCAGCAACTTGCGGTCAACCCATTCATAGGCCAGACCGAGCGTCAGGACAAACAGACCACCGGGAAAGATCAGTAAAGCGACAATCGGGTTCATCGTTGGTACGCCTTGATGCCATACTCGCACAACTGGCCCCAGCTCCACGTCTCCGCTTCGCCGTCTGGCCGCCTGAGGGTGATCATGCGGTCGTTGCAGGAGAAGCACGGATCAATCCCGACCAGGATCATGGGCATGTCGGCCAGCTGGTGGCCCCTGGCCAGGGCCAGGACCGACCCCATATTGCAGATGGTCGGCGTGCGGACCTTGATCCGTTCCGGGAGGTCGGAGCCGTTGCTCTTGATGAAGTAAAACGCCTCACCGCGCGGCGCTTCCACGCGGCTGATCGTCTCGCCTTCCTTGATGCGGCGCGGCATGCGCACGGTCAGGTCGCCGGGCGGCAGGTTATCCAGCGCCTCGTTGATCAGACGGCAGCTATCGGCGATCTCGCGCAGACGGACGATGAAGCGTGCTTCCAGGTCACCCGCTGTTTCCAGAATCAGTTTTGGCTTGAACATCCGGTACGCACCGTAAGGGGCGTCCAGCCGCACGTCGCGGGCCACGCCGGAAGCGCGGGCGGTCGGCCCGATCGCACCCAGCTTTTCCGCCTGGTCGCGGGTCATCACCCCCACGCCGCGGATACGGCCCAGCAGCAGCATGTCATTCATCACTACGTCCAGGTAGTGCGTATTGCGCTCCGCCAGGAAGGCCAGCCCCTGGCGGATCTTATCCGCCTGTTGCGGGGAGATGTCGAACTTGACGCCGCCAAGCAGATTGGCCGAGTAGTTGACACGGTTGCCGCTGAGCAACTCCAGCAGGTCCATGACCGTTTCACGGTCGCGCCAGGTGTACATGAACAGCGTGTCGAAGCCGGCTTCGTGGGCGGCCACGCCCAGCCATAGCATATGGCTGTGGATGCGCTCCAGCTCGGCCACGATCAGGCGGATGACCTGTGCCCGCTCCGGCACCTCGACGGCGGCCAGCTTTTCCACGCCCAGGCAGTAGGTCATGGCGTGGGTATGGGAGCAGATTCCGCAGATGCGCTCCAGCATGTACAGGTTCTGGACCCAGTTGCGGCTTTCCACGCCCTTCTCGATGCCGCGGTGGACATACCCCAACCGCACGGTGGCGTCGGTTACGGTCTCGCCGTCTACGGCAAACTCAAAGTGACCCGGCTCCTTGAGGGCGGGGTGCTGCGGCCCGATGGGGATGATGAACCGCTCCCCCTTTTTGGTGATGACTTTCTGTGGTTCCTGCTTCATGTGCCGTGTGCCCCCTGTTCAGCCTGTGATGTGGAGCGTGCTCGGGTCAAAGTCTTTGCGCAGCGGGTAGACGCCGTCCGGCCAATCATCCGGCAGGTACAGGTGATCAGTATTGGGTGTACCTTCCACTGTAATGCCAAACATCTCGCTCAGTTCCCGCTCGAAGAAGCTAGCCGAGGGGATGATCGTGCACAGAGTGGGTACGCTGGGCGTTGCCCGCCCCAGCCGGACGCGCAGCGTCAGCACCGCCGGGCCGTTGCAGAAGTGGTACAACGCTTCCAGCTGTCCCGCTTCCGGGCCAAGGTCCAGGCCGGTTACCGCCGAGAGATAACCCCAGCCGGCGTTGTGCAGGGCGCGGACGGCATGAGGCAGGTTGGTGGCGGCGATCCAGATATCCAGCCGATCTTCCTCCGGCGTGTTGTACTCCGCGACGAAGGTTTCCAGCAGCGCACGGGCGCTTGCCAGCAACTCCTGGGCGCTCATATCGATTCCCCTTCATAGACGGGCTGCGTGGCGCCCTGCTTGTGGGCAGGAGCGGCTTCTGCAGCGGGCTGCTCCAGGCTGCTGAGCAGCTTGACCACGCCGTCGATGATCGCTTCCGGGCGTGGTGGGCAGCCGGGAACATACGCTGCTACCGGCAGTACCTGGTCGATGCCGCCCTCGACGTTATACAGGCCGTCGAACACGCCGCCGGAGAGCGCACAGGAGCCGACCGCAATCACGAACTTCGGCTCAGGCATCTGCTCATAGATGCGGATCAGGCGGTCGCGGGCCTGGCGGGTAACCGGGCCGGTGCAGATCAGCACGTCGGCGTGGCGCGGGCTGCCCTGCAGCTTGATCCCGAAGCGCTCCAGGTCATAGCGCGGGGTGATCGTGGCCAGGATTTCAATATCACAGCCGTTGCAGGAGCCGCTGTTGAAATGGATGACCCAGGGTGAATTGACGCGCGCCCAGGTCTTCAGCCCTTCGACGACACTTTCCATTAAATTCGTGCTCATGGCTATCGCTCCATTACCCCAGAATCAGGGCCAGCAGGGCCAGCATCAGTCCGGCCAGGTAGACGCCCGTGATGGGCGTAGCTAATCCGCTACCCAGGATCAGGATGCCCAGGTGCAAGATGGCGAAGAACAGCGCGATCACGAAGAACGGCCGGTAGCCGGGTGCGGCAGGCCGCGTCGGCGAAGCCTCGCCGCTGGCGTAGGTGCTGGCCTTGAGCGGGCTGATCTTGCCGCGCTCAGCCAGCCGCCGCCCGAACAGGCTCAGCGCGCCAGCCAGTAGCAGGTAAATCGCAAAAGCCAGAGGTGGCGTGAGTAGAACTTCCACGCAGTGTCTCCTTCGCTAGTTCAGCGTTGACCGGGTCTGGCGAGCCACAGCAGCACGCCTGAACTGGGCGACATGGTTGTTGATGCCGGTTGCCAGGGCCAGCACCCGGTCTTCTACTGTGCAGGGTCGCCCGCCCTGCTTGATCGGAAAGTCGATCGTCCAATCCGGCAGTTCCCGCAGCAGGGTGTCCAGCTCCCGCTGCTGATCGGCCAGCTGGTCTACCAGGTCAGCCATGGTCATCGTGCGACGCTCAGCGCAGGCCGCCCGGTTGAGCGCCGGGCGTGTCCCGGTCAACAGATCGGGGGCCTGCCCGACCAATAGCATCCGCGCGACGCGGACATGCTGGCGATGCCAGAAGACGAGCTGGGCCAGCACCTCGTGGGCGGTCTGATAGCCGTCGTAGAGGTTGGCGTTGACCCTGGCGAAGTAAGCCGTCGCCTCGTCCACCGCGTCCTGCAGGGCGGCCAGCGCCCCTTCTTTTTTCTCGTTAACGCGGACCATGGTCAGCCTTTCTGCCTGCGCCATCACTGAGCGATCTAACCTCCGCCGAAGGCGGCCAGCAGCGCCGCCCCTGCCGGGCCGGTCAGACCGGCCAGCAGCCCTGGCCAGAAACCGACGATCACCACTGCCAGCAGCAGGACGATCAACGGGAGGCGCATCGACGCCGGGACAGGCGCGCCGGCCAGCACCGCCTCGGACGGCTCCCGGCGGTACATGGTGTTGACCAGCGGCGCATAATAGGCCAGCGAGAGCACGCTGTTCAGCCCGGCGAAGATCACCACCAGCAGGAGCGCCGTCTCATGTGTTGCTGCCCCGGCCTGGAAGATCTGCCACTTGGACATGAAGCCGGCCAGCGGCGGCAGCCCGCCCAGCGCCAGCACGGCAGCGCTCAGGGCCAGCGCGATCAGCGGGTAGCGCCGTGCTGCGCCGCGCAGGTCATCGATCGTCAGGGCGCCGTGATCGCCGCGGGCCAGGTGCAGCGCCCACAGCAGCGCGCCCGCCGCCAGGAAGGCCAGGCCCTTCATCAGACCGTGCGTCAGCATATGGAACAGCCCGCCTTCCGCGCCGGCGGCTTCCCCGGCATAGACGGCCACGCCCAGGCCGATCAGCATATAGCCGACGTGGCTCAGGCTGGAGAAGGCCAGCAGCCGCTTGACCTGTTGCTGGCGGAGGGCCATCAGGTTGCCGACGAGCATGTTTAACGCGCCAAAGGCCATCAGGAGTACGCCCCAGGGCAGAGCCAGCCCGGCCAGCGCGCTCAGGGCGCGCAACAGGGCGATCAACCCGGCCTCGATCACAACGCCGGAGAGCATGGCGCTGATCCCGCTGGGGGCCTGGGCGTGGGCGTCTGGCAGCCAGGTGTGCATGGGCGCAGCCGCCACCTTGACCCCGAAGCCGATCACGAACAGCGCGCCCGCCGCCAGGAAACCCGGCGTCAGCGTGGCCTGCGCCGCGATCTCTCCCAGCGTCAGCGTCCCGGTCTGGGCCAGCACCAGGGCGATGCCGAACAGCACAAAGACCGAACCGACCGCGCTCTGCACCAGATACTTGACGCCTGCTTCCAGCGAGGCCGGTTGTGTCCGATAGAAGGCAACCAGCAGGTAGGTCGAGATGGCCATCCCCTCGAACCACAGCCACAGGTTGAACAGATCGGTGGCGCAGCCCAGGCCGATCATGACCCCGACCAACAGGACCAGCATGGCGTAATACTTGTCCTGCCCGTCGTCAGCAGCCATGTAGGCCGCCGAATAGAGCGCCACCAGCGTGCCCAGCCCCAGCGCCAGCGCCGCCAGTAGCAGGCTGACGCCATCTAAAGCCAGCATCTGCGCCCCGGCGGTCAGGGTCGCCGTGCCGTTTGCGGCAAAGCCAGCGGCAGCCTGGGTGAATGGCACCCATGCCGCCAGCAGGGCGATCAGTCCCGCCCAGCGCGCCGCGCCCGGATGGCCGCGGCGGATACCCCACTGGCCGGTCAGGTAGACCAGCGGCGACGCGGCCAGCGGCACGATGATTAACCAGGCAAAAGCCGTCATATCCTCAGGCTCCCCAGGCCAGCAACAGGATGGCGAGCACAACGATTAGCCCGCCGACGATACCGGCCACATTCCAGCCCAGGAGGCCGGTCTGCGTCGTCCGCAGCGCCTCGGCGCTCCCGATGGTTGCACCCGCGATCCGGGCGTTCAGCCACTCAAAACCAAAGTCTCGCTCCGCGGCGCGGCCCAGCAGCGGTTCCAGCACCGCCGCCAGCCAGCGGAAGCGCTCCCGCCACCACCACAGGGCCAGTCCTGCTGCCACAACCGCCAGCGCCAGCCATGTCCCCGGCGCGCCGATGATCTCGGCCACCAGTTCGCCGGTGCCCGGGATGTGCAGCGCGTGATGTGGCAATGTGGCCTCAAAGAGATGGCCCAGCGGCCCGGCCAGCAACCAGGTTACCAGCGCGCCGATGGCCAGCGCGCCGAGCGAAAAGCGCATGGCCAGCGTCGCGTCGTGGGCGTGCAGCGCCGCCCGCGGCTCCCCGTAGAAGACTAACCAGACCATGCGGAAGGTATAAAGCGCGGTCAGCCCGGCGCCAATCAGCATCCCGGCGAAGGCCCACCCTGGCCCGCTGTGCAGCCCGGCTTCCAGCACCAGCTCTTTGCTCCAGAAGCCGTTGAGCACAGGGATGCCGGCCAGGGCCAGCGCGCCGATCACAAATGCATTGCGCACAAATGGCATCCGGCGGCCCAGACCGCCCATCTGACGCATATCGCGGGTGCCAACGGCGTGGATGACTGCGCCCGCGCCCAGGAAGAGCAGGGCTTTAAAGACCGCATGGCTGAGCAGGTGGAACTGGCTGGCGAAGACTCCGCCAACGCCCACCGCGTAAACCATGTATCCCAGCTGGCTGATGGTCGAATAGGCCAGGGCGCGTTTGAGGTCCTGGGCCACCAGCGCCATCGCCGCCGCCATCAGGGCCGAGATCAGCCCGACGGCGACTACGGCTGTCGTCCAGCCGGGCACCGCCGCGAAGGCCGGGTAGAAACGGGCCAGCAGGTAGACGCCCGCATTGACCATCGTTGCGGCGTGGATCAGGGCGCTGATCGGCGTCGGGGCTTCCATGGCCCCCGGTAGCCAGCTGTGGAAGGGGAACTGGGCGGATTTCGCCGCCGCCGCCAGCAGGAAGCCGAAGGCGATCAGACTCAGCACGTCTGGCGGGATGGCTTCCGGCCTGGCCAGCAGATCAGCGATCTGGTAGCTGCCGGTATAGGCGTAAATCACGAGCGCCCCGATTAGCAGGCCCACACCGCCCAGCGAGGTGATCAGCAGGGCTTTGATGCCGCCAGCCACCGCTTTTGGATCGTCGTTGTTAAAGGAAATCAGCGCGTAGGAGCACAGGGCGGTGATCTCCCAGAAGAAGAACATCGCCAGCAGGCTGCCGCTCAGCACCAGCCCGGCCATCGCACCGATGAAGAACAGCACCAGAGCGTAGTAGCGGCCAAGCCCTGCTTCGCCATGCATGTAGTCGATCGAGAAGATCACCGCCAGGGAGCCGACTACCGTGGCAATCGCCGCCAGCAGCACACCCAGCCCGTCCGGGATGAACGTGGAATCGCCGAACAACCCGCCCAGCGCCAGGGTGAGGGCGGGGGTGTTGCCCGGTGCGGTCAGCAGGAGCAGCGCCGCCAGCGCCGCCGCCAGGCTGAAGCCCGCCGCCAGGCGGTGCTGCCTCTCCGGGTGTGCATCGCCCGTCCGCCAGACGATCAGCGCGCCCAGCCAGGGCAGGCCAATGACGAGCGCAATCAGGAGTCCGTTAACCATTGCGTCCCTCTACTTCTTCAGGCTGGAGAGCGCCCGGACATCCAGGGTGCCCACATACCGGCGCACCTGCACCGCCAGCGCCAGCCCGACTACCGCTACCACGGTATCCGCCACGATCACGGTCGCCGCCAGACTCTGGCCCAGGTTAGGCTGTCCGGCGGCAGCGCCAGCCATGACCAGGGCCAGCAACGCGCCCTTGACCATGATCTGCAGGGCGACGATCACCTTGATCAGGTTGCGCACGGCCAGCAGCCCGTACAGCCCGACTCCGATCAGCGCCAGCGTGCCCAGCAGCAGGATGTGCAATGCGGATGCGCTCATGGTTGCACCTCCTGCTTGCGGGTGGCGCCGTCTTTCTCCGGCAGGGTCCCGGGTACCGCCTGGGTGCGGGCGGCGCGAGCTTCCCCCAGCAGGCCCAGTACACCGATCACCCCGGCGAAGATCAGTACTACCTGGACGAGCACATCCAGGCCGCGCTCCTGCCAGAGCATCTGCGCAAACGGGCTTTCCGCCAGCGGGGGCTTGATCCCCAGGGCGGGCAGGGTCATCCAGCCGAGCAGCCCGGCGGAAAGAATGACCAGGGCAACAGCCAGCGGGCGCGGCACAGCAGCCGGCAGGGTCATAGCGTCTTCCCCGGCGATGCTGATGGCGAAGACGAAGAGTACCGTCACCAGCCCGGCGCCGACGCTCAGTTCGATGACGGCCACCTGTGGCGCGCCGATCAGGTACAGGGCGATGGCGACCAGCGCGCTGACTGCGGCCAGCCAGATCGCGGACGCCAGCAACTGCTGCGCCCGGATGGCCTGCAGCGCGCACAGGAATGCCCCGCCCAGCAAAACCACCAGCCAGACTTCCAAGATATTACTCCTTCACAGGCTCATAATCTGCCTTGCAGGTCCACTGTACTATAACAGTTCAGACGGCGGCCAGGCACTACAGGACATCACACAGGATTGTGACATTTTTCTCAAATGGTCGTTTAATTAGGATTGATCGGAGGATTTGCCTGCCCCGCTGGCGGTTATCACCCGGCAGTGTATCGCCGTCACCGCTACTTTCCGGCCTCCTGGCCTCCTGGTCTCCCGACCTCTTCCTGCGCCTGTCGTTCGCCGCGTTCCCGCTAATCGGTGGGTGAAGTATAATCCCCTTTGGGGGCGGGCCTCCCTCAGGGAATGGTTGCCCGCCGCTATGGGACTTTTGCAGCAAGAGTGTTGTTGTGTCCGCGGCTGGTCTGGCCGGAGTATTTGTGGAGGAAAATGATGATGTCCGCGCGTTGGGTGGGAATCGCTCTGATTCTGGTGGGTCTGATTGTGGCGGTGGTTTTTATTCTGGCTGACGCCATTGGCATCGGCGATAGCAATGGCTTCGGCCCCAACCAGGTACTGGGTCTGGTCATCGGGCTGTTTCTGATCGCGGTGGGGGGCTTCCTGTACCTGCGCCGCCGTCCGGCAGGCAGCTGATCGAGCGCTCGACGAGCAGCCTCACGCCGCAGCCGGCTGGCCGATCGGGGTGAGGCTGCTCGCTTGTTGCGCTACTCGTAGCGCAGGCTGGTCGAATCGCCGACGTTGATCGAGCGGAACGCGCCTTTGACCTCCACGTTCTGCCCGACCAGGCTGCCGGAGATCAGGATGTTTTCCAGCACGGTATCCGCGTCAACAATCGAGTCGCGGATGATGCAGTTTTCGACGCGGCAATTCTTGCCCAGGGTGACGTAGGGGCCGATCACGCTGTTGGTGATCCTGGCAGTGGGGTGGATGTACACCGGCGGGATGATCACGAAGCCCTCGGCGTTGATGGCAGCGATGTTGTCCCGCCCGCGCTCCAGCAGCAGGCGGTTGGTCTCCAGCAGGGCCTGTGACGTGCCTGCGTCCAGCCATTCCTCCACTTCGGCCACGCGGAATTTTGTGCCGCGATCGACCATGATCTGGAAGGCGTCGGCCAGGTAGTATTCCCCTTTGGTCTTGCGGCCTTCCTCCAGCTGGGTGCGGATGGCGTCCAGCATGGCTGCCGAATCGCGGATGTAGTACATGCCGATCACAGCCAGCCGGTTGTCCAAGGTGTCCGGCTTCTCGATGAACTGGTGGACAATGCCTTCGCTGTTGACTGCCGCTACCCCGAAGCGGCGCGGATCGTCCACCTCTTTGACGAAGGCGTAGGCATCGGCGTCAGTGGTGGCCAGGAAGCTGATGTCGCCCTCGAAGATCGTATCTACGAACAGGATGATCACCGGACCGCTGATCGCCTCTCTGGCCAGGTAGATGGCCGGGGACTGGCCGTTCAGTTCCTTTTGTTCAAAGTAGCGGGCCGGGGTCTCGCCGTAATTCTGGGAGACATAAGCCTGAATCTGATCGCCCAGGTAGCCGGTGATGAAGATGTACTCCTCCACCGGCAACACCTTGAGTTTGTCCAGCAGATGGCCCAGGATCGGCTTGCCGGCGACATTGACCAGCGGCTTGGGACGGCTGTAGGTCAGGGGGCGCAGCCGGGTTCCAAAGCCGGCCAGGGGGATGATCACTTTCATGTAAACCGGTTATCCTTTCCAGCGTCCGGGTTCTGGCGGGTTGCCACAGGTTCTCAGGCCAGCGTTGGGGCGCGGAGATGCCAGTCAGTGGCCTGCTGGTACGCGTGGCCGACGCGCAGCAGGCGCGCTTCTTCAAAGGCCGGGCCGATGATCTGCAGGCCTACGGGCAGCCTGCTGCCATCAAAACCACAGGGCAACGACAGGCCCGGCAATCCAGCCAGGTTGACCGTCACGGTATATACATCCGAAAGGTACATCTGCAGCGGATCATCCACCTTCTCGCCTAGCCGGAAGGCCGTCGTCGGCGAGGTCGGTGTGACGATCACATCGACCTGTTCAAAGGCGCGGTTGAAGTCGTCCCGGATCAGGGTACGCACCTTCTGGGCGTTGCCGTAGTAGGCGTCGTAGTACCCGGCGGAGAGCGCATACGTGCCGAGCATGATCCGCCGCTTGACTTCTGGCCCGAAAAGCGTGCCGCGGGTGGTCTTATAATCCTGCCACATATCGCCGGTTTTCAGGCGCGGGCCGTAGCGTACCCCGTCAAAGCGGGCCAGGTTAGCCGAGCACTCGGCGGTGGCCACCAGGTAGTAGACCGGCAAACCATAGCGGGTGTGCGGCAGGCTGATCTCCATCACTTCCGCGCCCAGGCGGGCCAGCGTTTCCACTGCTGCCCGTACCGCCGCTTCCACTTCTGGCTGGATGCCCGCGGTGAAATACTCCTGTGGCAGGCCGATACGCAACCCGCGCACATCCGCACCATCCAGCACGGCGGCGTAATCCGGCACGGGCAGGGGCATTGTCGTCGCGTCATGCGGATCGTGCCCGGCCATCACACCCAGCAACAGAGCGGCATCGCGCACAGTGCGGGTGAACGTCCCGGCCTGATCCAGTGAGGATGCATAGGCGATCAGGCCGTAGCGGGAGACGCGCCCGTAACTGGGCTTCAGGCCGACCGTTCCACACAGGGCCGCCGGCTGGCGGACACTGCCGCCGGTGTCTGTGCCCAGTGCGCCGGGGGCCATCCGCGCGGCGACAGCTGCCGCGCTGCCGCCGCTGCTGCCGCCGGGCACGCGGGTCAGGTCCCAGGGGTTGCGCGTGGCGAAATAGCCGGAGTTTTCCGTGCTAGACCCCATGGCGAATTCGTCAGTGTTGGTCTTGCCGAGCAGGATCGCCCCGGCATCCAGCAGGCGCTGAACACAGGTGGCCGTATAGGGCGGCCTGAAGCCTTCCAGGATGCGGCTGCCAGCAGTGGTCTGCACGCCCTGCGTGGCAATAATGTCCTTGATCGCCAGCGGGATGCCCAGCAGCGGGGCGCGCTCCCCGGCGGCGCGGCGGCGATCGGCGGCGGCAGCCTGTTCCAGCGCCAGTTCCTCAGTCACGGTGAGGAAAGCCCGCAGCTGCGGGTCAAGCTGGCGGATGCGCGCCAGGCAGGCTTCGGTCAGGGCCAGGGCGGTGATCTCCCCCCGGTCGAGTTGCTCCAGTGCAGTGGAGATCGTCAGATCGATCATGATCGGCCTTGCGTGCGGATCAATAGCGCATATCGGTGGGGAGTATACCACGCCGGGCGGGCCAGCGGCATGGATAGCCTGGCGCGGGCGCAGGCGAATCCCGTCAGTGAGGCATCACGCCGCCAGCGAACAAAGCGACCTGGAGGCCGCCGGGAGGGCATAGCACAGCTGTCCCCCGCGATCGCGCTGCTACAGCTACAGGCATTGCACCGAATCTGGCCCCTCTCTTGTGCCACCGACCTCTTGCTGAACTCTCATACGATTCTTATGCTGCCCTGATAACCTTTTGACAGCAAGATCGTATACCATCATAGCATGACGACTATGCTGTAACGGTTGAGGAGGCGGTTATGTCGTACTACAAATGGCAAGAAGACTCCCTGCCTGCGTCAACGGTGCGGGTGGAGGCGCAGGACATCCTGCGCTGGGTGTACCTGTGGATGGGGTTTGGGCTGCTGGTGACGGCTGGCGTGGCCGTAGTGACGGTCAACACGCCGGCGCTGCTGGCTCTGCTGGCCAGCCCCGTCCTGTGGATCGCCCTGATCAGCGAGTTGATCCTGGTCTTTGCCCTGAGCGCCGCACTGCCGCGGCTCTCACCGGCGGTGGCCAGCCTGATGTTCTTTGTCTATGCGGCGTTGAATGGCTTCACGCTGGCCGGGATCTTCCTGGTTTACACCGGTGCGTCGATCTCGGCGGCGTTTGTGGCTACAGCGGCAATGTTCGGGGCCATGACCATCGTCGGCTTCACCACCCAGATCGACCTGACCCGCTTTGGCTCCTTCCTGTTCATGGGGGTGATCGGCCTGTTGGTTGCCATGCTGGTCAACCTGTTCCTGGCCAGTTCCGGACTGAATCTGATCATCAGCATCGTTGGCGTGCTGCTCTTCACCGGCCTGGCCGCTTATGACACCCAGCGGATCCGGGCGATGGCCGCCCAGCCCCAGTTGCAGGAGGACGGCAGCCTGGCGATGAAGCTGAGCATCATCGGAGCACTGGCGCTGTACCTCGATTTTGTCAACATGTTCCTGTTCCTGCTGCGGCTGCTGGGCAGCCGGGATTGAAGCGCCTGGGCGCGGGTCGAGCGGCAAGGGCATCAAGGGCCTGTCCGGGGTTCTGGCGACGGAGGTAGAGCCAAGAGCCAAGAGAAATGTGCCGGGTCACAGCGGCGGCATCAGGCTGTACAGGCGCTCTCCCTCTCATCTGCCTGACTTTTTAACTTGTGGTTGACCTTTGCCCGCACTCGAGATCAGATGGTCGCGTGGCCCCGGCCAATCCATTGACAAAAAACCGGAAAGGATTTACATTTTCCGGTGTAGGACGCAGGCTTGTAGTGTGCTGTGATGCAGACGACGCCCGGTGTTCCGGGCGTTTTTTGTACCGGCGCCCCTCATAGCCTGCCGAACCCATCAAGCTATCTATGTTTAAGGAGCAAGTTGCAATGGCGGAACGCATCAGAGGTGTCGTGAAGTGGTTCAACACCACCAAGGGTTACGGCTTCCTTCAGCAGCCGAATGGCCCTGATGTTTTCGTCCACTACTCGGCAGTCGTCGGTACCGGCTTCCGCAACCTGGAGGAAGGCGAGCAGGTAGAGTTCAGCATTGTTGAAGGCCCCAAGGGTCTGCAGGCTGCTGACGTCGTCAAGCTGTAGCCCTGGACAGCCTACAAATCCTATAGCGACTTCGCGCCCTCCCGCCGGGAGGGCGTTTTTGTCAACGGCGCATGAAGCTAAATAAAGTATAAAATCGCCCGTTAGCGCCTGACAGCGGCGGTATAATGACGGGTGAACAACGTTGTCGGCCCGGCGCTGCCCGCAACGGCACTCCTGGGACAAACAGGCGGAAAAGGGCAACTTCTGCAGGTAGTGAGGACGTTACAGGCAACCAGCAGCGCTACGACAACGACCGGCAATTCCCAGGGACGTGGCGCCGGCTGTCATGGTCGGGGCCGAACCGCAATTGTAGCAGCAGGATAACAACCGTCATTTTGGGATGGGGCTGCCCGATCGGCAGCCGACGACCCGCACCATTCATTCGTAACCGGGGGCTGACCGACGCCCCCGGTTTTCGATTCTGCGCTGTGGGGATTACCCCTTCAGGCCGGGCGCACCGGCACACCCTGTTCCGCCAGGTACGCCTTGACCTGCTTCACCGAGAGCGTCCGGAAATGGAACAGACTGGCCGCCAGCGCGGCGTCCGCCCCGCCGATCGTCAGCGCTTCTTTGAAGTGCTCCAGCCGTCCCGCGCCGCCAGAGGCGATCACGGGGATGCTGACCGCTGCGCTGACGGCCTGGGTCAGCTCAATGTCGTAGCCGATCTGCGTGCCGTCGCGATCCATGCTGGTCAGCAGGATTTCGCCGGCGCCGCGCGCTTCGACCTCTTTGGCCCAGGCGACGGCCTCTTTGTCGGTCGGGATGCGCCCGCCGTTGATGTGGACGATCCAGCGGCCATCGACCCGCCGGGGATCGATGGCCACGACGATGCACTGGCTGCCAAAGCGAAGCGCTCCTTCGTTGATGATCGTCGGGTTGCGCACTGCCGCGCTGTTGACCGAGACCTTATCCGCGCCGGCCAGCAGGGTTGCCCGCATGTCGTCGATGGTGCGGATGCCGCCGCCGACACAAAAGGGGATGAAGATGTTTTCCGCCACCCGCCGCACGACATCCAGCAGGATGTCCCGCCCCTCATGGGAAGCGGTGATATCCAGCAGGACCAGTTCATCAGCGCCTTCGCGGTCGTAGACCAGGGCGTGTTCCACGGGGTCGCCGGCGTCGCGCAGGTCGACGAAGTTGACACCTTTGACCACGCGACCATCTTTGATATCCAGGCAGGGGATGATTCGTCTGGCAAGCATGAATATCCTCGTTAACGGTGAGCCTGTTGCGCCCGGCGGGCCAGGCGACGGCTTTGCTGCTCGTGAATCTCGCGGACGTGGCCGATCTTCTCGGCGATGGCGGCCTCCAGCCAGCGCGCCCCATTCTCGGCCGTAGCCAGGCTGCCCGCGCCATAGCTGCCCGTCTGCGTGTCGTCCGTCCAGGGCGGGTTGGCGATCAGGTCACCGCCTTCGATCCAGTCCATGTAGTAGTTGGGTGTGCTGATGAAATCCGTCTCGTCGACCACGCGATCCATGTGGCAGAGTTCCGGGTGCAAGTGGAGCATGTAGGATGTCTCCAGTTCGCCAGCGTGGCCCATCCCGCCCCGCCCGGAACGGCGGTAGCGGGCCAGGATCGGCGCAGCCAGGGCGCCGGAGGTGTGCAGCCAGGCTGTGGCGGCAAAGATGCCCGGATGTCGCTCCCCGGCATATTTGACCACGTTGACCAGGAAGGAAACGTTGCCGCCGTGCCCGCTGATCAGGTACAGGCGGTCCGCGCCGCGCGCCACCAGCGCCGCTACCACCGCCAGCAGGAAGTCCTCAAAGACTCGCCCGCCCATGTTGAAGGTCCCGGCGAAGCTGGCGCGGTGGGTGCTGACACCGTAGGGGAGCACTGGCAGCATGGTCGCCTCCTCAGGAATGGCGGTAACCACGCCGCGGGCGATGGCCTCGATGATGACCGTGTCGGTGTTTAGCGGCAGGTGATAGCCGTGCTGTTCGGTGTGCCCGCAGGGGATCAGGATCACGCGCTGTGGCGAGACCTCGATCCCGGCTTCCGCCGGGGCAGAGCGATCCAGCCGGAGGTGCTCGATGCCCGGCGCAGCGAGGGCCTCTGTGCCGCCGTGGACGACGATCAGCCGCGTGAAGCCGTCTTCCGCCGGGCCGCTGAAAATCCCGGCCACGACACAGCGTAGCAAATCTGGCTCGACAGTGACGATGCTCCCCGCCCAGCCGTAGGGTAGCGCCGGGAGCAGGGCGAACGTTTCCGCGCCCACGGCGGCGGCGATCGCCGCCGGGGCGTAGCCCTCGCCAAGCGGCAGCACCAGCGGCAGGTCGCGCGGCAGCGCGGCGACTTCCGGCCAGGTCAGTGCTTCAAAGCGGATAACTTCCGGCACGCCAGGTTCCTCCTCAGCGGGCCTACGGCCTGAGCTGGTCATTAGCGACCAGCCACTCCAGCGATTCCTTGACCGCCTGCAGCGAGCTGTAGCGCGGGCGGTAGCCGATCAGGCGTTGTGCCTTCTCGATGCTACAGTTGGGACTGTGAGCAATGTGATCCCAGGTGGCCTGAGCATCTTCCGGCGGGACGGTTTCTTTCCACGTTTCCCAGGGCAGGTAACGCAGCCGGGCTTCCTGCCCGAACCAGCCAGCCACTGTCTCCGCATAGCCGCGCAGGGTCAACGCCGCTTCGGAGACAACATGGAAGCTTTCGCCAACGGCCTCGCTCCAGTTAGCCAGGGCGCACATGAAGCTCTGAGCCACGTCGTCGGCGTGAACATGGTGGACGGTTTCCATGCCGATGTTGGGGAGGGTGACTTCCTCGCCGTGGGCCAGCTTCTCGTAGATGGCCGGGTTGAAGTTGCCCTGTGGGTTGAGTGGCACCCAGCCCGGGCCGACGATATGCCCCGGATGCAGGCAGGTCGCCGGGAAGTTGTTCAGCCGGGCTTCACGTAGCAGGTAAGCCTCAATCGCGGCCTTCTGGATACCGTACTCGCCAAAGGGGCGGCGCGGCTGGGTTTCGGTGGTTGGTACCTGAACGCTCGGCCCATGCACCCAGATTGTGCCACAGTGCAGGAAGTGCTGGACATGCCCGCGTAGCGCTTCCGCCAGGTGGCGGGCGCTGTCCAGGGTGAAGCAGATCATGTCAATGACGACATCGGGGTGCAGGGCGACGATGCGTGACCCAAACGTCCCGGCGCGCTCTTCCGCCTCCCGGTCGAGCGTGACTGTCTGCACCTGCGCCCAGGCCGCGTGAGGCTGGTACGGTTCCCGGCGGCCCCGGCTGACGTTGACGACTTCATGCCCGGCCTCGACCAGGCGCGGGATCAGATAGGTGCCCACATGACCGCTGCCGCCAATGATCACAACGCGCATGATAACCCCCTTGCTCCGGGCGAGATCACCCCGCCGATGAAACTGGTCGCTGATGTTGATGACCCTGATTGTACCGCGAGACCGGGAGATCAGGAGGTCGGGAGACGGGCGGCAGGTCAAATCTGGTGCAGGCCGGTCATTCGGAAAAATGCGATGGTCTTGCTATAATTCCCGTGCAATATCCGGTCCAGCTCACCGCCCGGTCCTGTGGCGGTAGCGCGGCAAGCCGGTACCCGGCAGCGCGGGCTTACTCAGGGAGCGTACCAAGTGGAGCAGCACATCCTACTGCGGCATCGGGACATTGAGAACATCCACCGCCTTGAGGTTTACCGGCAGCATGGCGGCTTTGAGGCGTTCCGGAAAGCAGTCACTACGATGACACCCGACGAGGTGATCGAGGTGGTCAAAGCCTCCAACCTGCGCGGACGTGGCGGCGCAGGCTTCCCGACCGGCGTCAAATGGAGCTTCATCCCCAAGCATGAACCGATCAAGTATGTGGTGGTCAACGCTGATGAATCCGAACCGGGCACGTTCAAAGACCGTGAGATTCTGGAAAAGAACCCACACCAGCTGATCGAAGGCGCGCTGATCGCCGCTTATGCCATCCAGGCGAAGGCCATCTATGTTTACTGCCGCGGCGAATTCTGGGACCTGGCCCATGAGCTGGATCAGCATATCGCCGCTGTCCGCGAGGCGGGCTTCCTCGGCCAGAACATCCTCGGCTCCAGCTGGTCGTGCGAAATGTACACTCATCTGGGCGCGGGCGCCTACATCTGTGGGGAGGAATCGGCACTGCTCAACAGTTTGCAGGGGTTGCTGGGCCAGCCACGGGTGCGCCCACCCTTCCCGGCGCAAAAGGGCGGTGGCCTCTAC
This sequence comes from Anaerolineae bacterium, assembly GCA_013178165.1. Classification (NCBI taxonomy): domain Bacteria; kingdom Bacillati; phylum Chloroflexota; class Anaerolineae; species Anaerolineae bacterium. Next base: position 12,291 of record JABLXG010000031.1, on the reverse strand, counting down.
TACGAGGCGACGGTCGTCAACAATGTGGAGACTCTGACCAACGTCCCCTGGATCATCATGCACGGCGCGGACGCCTACAAGCAGATGGGTACGCCGGAAAGCCCTGGCCCCAAGATTTATTGCCTGAGCGGGCATGTGGCCCGCCCTGGCAACTACGAGCTGCCGCTGGGCATCACCTTCCGTGAGTTGATCTTTGAGCACGCGGGCGGCATCCCGGACGACCGGCGGCTCAAGGCCATCCTGCCCTCCGGCGCCTCGGGGCCGGTTCTGCCCGCGACGGATGAAGTGCTGGACACCCCACTGACCTATGAAGCAGTGGCCCAGATTGGCTCGACGCTCGGTTCAGCCTCGATCATCCTGCTGGATGAGACGGTCAACATGGCCTGGGCGGCGGCTAAAATGATGGAGTTTTTCTCCCACGAAAGCTGTGGGAAGTGCACGCCGTGCCGCGAGGGAACCTACTGGAGCAAGATGCGCTACCGCGCCCTGCTTGGTGGGCGGGTGCAATCTGAGAAGGATATCGACATCCTGGCTGACGTGGCCGGGCAGATGGCCGGGATCACCCTGTGCGCGCTGGGGGAGTTCGCCGTCAACCCGGTGGTGGCGACGATCAAGCACTTCCGGGAGGATTACCTGGCCTGGATCAAACAGGCGGAGGAGAAGCAGGCGGCGCGACCCCCCGCGCGGGAGAAAGCCCCGGCGTAGCTTCCTTACCAGCCAGTACGAAAGATCATCAAAGGCAGCCAGCCCTTCCGCTGGCTGTTTTTGTTCGGAAGGGTTATTCCCAGCGCCTCAACCGTGTTTCGCATTCCTCAAGGGGGAGACGGCAGTTGTTGTCAAGCATGGCTTTCAACGCGGTGGCAGCCTCACTCTCAGAAAGCACATCCAGGCGCACCATTTCATCCAGCAGCCAGAGTGTACCATGCACCGGGATACCGGTTTCTCTGGCAAGCCTGCGCAGAGCGTGATCGCCGGTCAGGAGTGTGGCCTTCCGGTCTCGAGCCAGCACAAAGGCCTGCAGATCGTTGACCGAAATACGAGGATACTGTCGGGAAAGCGTTATAACCTCGATAAGTTGTCGAGGCTCCAGCGAAAGGCGGGCCATGCCCATCAACTCAACCTGCGCGCCTTCAGGGTCTTGTAACTCCGCGACGATGACATCTGGGGCAGCGAATTGAAAGGGAAGCTGAAAGAGGTGCGCCAGTATGCCACCCTGATACAGGTCGATGATGATATTGGTGTCAGCGATGCAGATTGACGGCTGGCTCTGGATCATAGAGGCTCGTTCTCTGCTTCAGATAGACACCCAGTGACAGACCCATCAACTCCGCCGCGCGTGCCTCCGAAATGATCCTCTCTGCCAGCAAGCGCCGTACCAAGCGGTGCATCCTGCCGGGCGTTTCCGGCGGTAATGGCTCAGGCTCCTGTCTGCGCCAGCGGCGGGCGCTCAACTGCCGCCACAACCCTTCGGCGGCGTGTTCGCTCAGGATGCCCAGGTCTTTGGCCCGGTAAATCCAGGCCCCCATGCTCATGCCGTATTTTCGCTTGAGCATGACTAGCTCCAGGAGGTCGAGGTGTGTCCGTTGCTCGCCCAGTTCCTGGCGGGCCGCTTCCGCAGGGACAAGAAAGGCCCCGGCGAAGCGGTGCGCTGCCTTTTCCTCATCCAATTTGCCTGCCACCTTCAACATGATGTGTCCCAGCTCGTGGGTCAGATCAAAGCGTTGCCGGTCGCCGGGGCGGTTGCTATTGACCGCAATGATAGGTGCTTTGCCATTGTAGAGGAAGGTGCAGGCGTCGAAATTGTCGTCGCCCGCAATCAGACCAACCTTGATCCCCTTCGCCTCCAGCAACTCGGTCAGGTTGTTGATCGGATCGTTGCCGAGTTGCCAGATCTGCCGCAACGCGGCAGCGGCTTCCTCCGCTTCTACCAGAGTCCGTACTTCCTGCGGGAAACCTTCTGGCATTTCAAAGCGGTGCTCTTCCAGGCAAAGCGATTCGACCAGCAGGTAGCGTTCCAGCCAGTCCTGAATCTGGGCCTGGATAGCGTGTTGTGCCTTTGCACCGAGTCTGCTGTGTTTGCGGTAGACGGGTTCGATTGCCAGTGACGGGGCGTTGCGCAGGAAGAACTCCGGGCGCACGTCCAGGGCTGCACTTAGCCTGAGCAACACCTCTGAGCCAGGCATCATCTCATTGTTCTCATACTTTGAGATAGCCATGGCGCTCACGCCGGCACGAGCGGCCAGATCGCGCTGGCTGAGGCGTGACCTGACCCGTGCCAGTTTAAGGCGCTCTCCAATGCCGTTCATGGTATCACCCTCCGCGAGGTTACCTTACATATACTTATTGTTTACATTTTATATTAATTTTTGAATTTTGTAAACCATGCCGATATGGTGAGAACCGGTCTCATCCTACCGGATTGTGACCGGTCCCAGCTCAAGCTCCGCTGCCTGCCGCCCATCAGCAGTGGTGACCGGCAGCGGTTCCTCCGGCGTGTCATCGGCAAACGCGGTCAGCCTGATTCGCCATTCGCCCGGCGCGGCATCCTCTGGTAGTGGCAGGCGGATGGCATCGCCCACCTGTTCGCCGGGCGCCCAGCACGTGGTTGGATAGCGCGCGTCCAACGGTTGCCAGGTGATCACCTCCGGCGTGGGTATGCCGTCCGGCCCCACCAGCGTCGCTGAGAATGTATAAGGCGTGGTCGTGCGCCTGGCAGCCTGCCAGTCCAGCCGGAGCACGATCGCCCCATCCTCGGCAGTCGCGTCCCAGCCGGTTAAGGTAAACAGATCGCCGAAGTGGGCATCGGCGGGCTGTGTTGCCTGCAGGCTACCGGGCGGGGTGGGAGGTGGCCCCAGATCGGAGATCATCGTGTCCCACATGGCCGCCGGGGCGACCAGCAGCGCCACCTGGCAGGCGGCGATCACGCCCCAGGCAGCCGCCTGGCGACGCTCCCCGGCCAGCCGGTGCAGGCCGTCCGCGGCGGCAATCAGCACGAACGGCGTGTAGAGCAGCCAGACGCGCCCGGTCTCCCCGCGTGAGATGCCGCTGAGGTCGATTATGAGGATGGCGATGAGCATCACCAGACCGACGTTACCGATTGCCCTGGCTTCCGGTTCCTTTGCCGGGTGGAACGTCCCGGCCAGCCACAGCGCGATCAGGGGGACGCCGGTGAATAGCACCCAGTCCTGCAGGTGCAGCCATACCCAGGGCAGGTAAGGCCGCTCCAGGGGGATGTGCTGGGTCATGGAAGCGGCCAGGATGTCGAGCGGCGTGAGATCGCTGGCCAGCCAGAAGATCAGCCAGGGTAGGCCGAACCCGGCGACCAGCCAGGCGGCCAGCGGCAGGCCTGCCCGCAGCACACGCAGGAGATTCCAGCCGTACTTCCTGACCAGATCGAGCACGACATACAACCCCAGCATCACCGGCACAGGGGCGAAGGCCGCATAGGCGAAGGTACCCAGCCCCGTGATCAGCCCGGCCAGCCCGAAGCGGTACGCGCCGTGCTCTGAGCAGCACCAGCGGGTGATCAGATCGAACGCCAGGAGGGTCAGCAGCGGGTAGAACGTGTTCGGGCTGGCGGCGAACAGGCTGACGGCGGGCACCAGCGGCCACCAGATCGCCGCCCAGCGGCCCTGCTCCGGCGTGGAAAGCCGCCGCGTGCTGCTGTACAGCGGGAAGACGGCCAGGGCTGCCCAGAGCGGCATTAACGTGCCGAAGAGGGCCGACGCCCATTCCTCCGGCGCGTACTGGAGCAGCATGGGGTTGTCGCAGAAGTAGGGCAGCAGCGCCTGTTGCAGCTGCCCGGCAACGCCCGGCAGCTCCCGGAACAGAGCGTTGAGCATGGCATAGAAGAGGATCGCCCCCGGCGGACTGGTGGACATGTGGTTATTGCGCCCGACGAAACTCGCCATCACCGCCGGCCAGCGGCGCAGCGGGTCGGTGCTCCAGTCCAGTTCGGCGGCAGCGTGATGTGGCCCGGTGGTCAGGCTGGAGAGCGTCCGGCTGAGCAGCTCGAAGATCACATCGTCGTGACGCAGCCCGATCACGGCGCCGGGGATCAGGACGGCTCCCAGAAAGGCCCAGGCCAGCACCGGAGCGGTCTGGCGGACACGGTGAACGAGGACGTACGCGCCGCCAGCATAGGCGCCCAGCACGCCGAACAGCGCTAGAGCCTTCCCCAGCGGGACGGGCGCGAACGGCCAGCGCCAGCCAAACCCGCCGCGAACATAGGGCGAGATGTCGGTGAGGATGAAGAACAACAACAGGGCGGTGACTTCGATGATGACCAGCAGGAGCAGGGTGAAGCGGTTCTTCATAGGTGGCCCCAGATGTACAGGCCGCACAGATGCGTGACCAGATTATCACCGGGGCGCAGATTGGCACAAGCGGACGCAAGCCGGCGCGTCCGATTCCGCTCCTCACCCCGGCGGTACAATAGAGGCAGCGTGGGAATCATGGGGGGAGGCCGGATCATGGACGTGTGGGAAGCCATCCGCAGCAAGCGGGCTGTCCGCCAGTTCGCGGATCAGCCATTGCCGGAGCAGGTTGTGATTCGCATCCTGGACGCGGGCCGCCGCGCCCAGAGCGCCAAGAATTCCCAGCCGTGGGATTTCATCGCCATCCGGGAGCGGGAGACGCTGCGCGCCCTGGCCACCACCGGGCCGTGGATGGGCCATGTGGCCGGAGCAGCGTTGTGTGTGGTCATCGTCACGCCTGCCCCGGAGGGCAACGATCGCTACCCCTGGCACATGTTTGACGCCGGCCAAGCGGCGGCCTACATGCAACTTGCCGCCCAGGCGCTGGGTGTCGGCTCCTGCCCCGGCACGATCTACGACGAAGCCGCCGCGCGGGCAATCCTGGGCTACCCGGCGGAAAAATCAGCCCGGCTGGTGCTGTCCTTCGGCTATCCGGCGGGGGAGGCGGCGCAGCCCCGCCCGGCCAGGAAGGGCGGCCGCCGTCCGCTGGCCGAGGTCGTCCACTGGGAGCGGTGGTAGCGCCCTACCCGATCCTCGGTGGCCCCTGGGCGATGCGCTCGCGGATATTGGGCACAATCTTTTCGACCCACTGTGGGTCATCCCAGGGCACATCGCCCAGCGTGTCGGCCACCCACCAGGTGACTCCCACTTCTGAATAGGGGGCGATCGCCTCCGCCGCTGTGCCGGGGTCGGTCGGCAGCGGGCCGCTGTGCACGGCGTCAAACGGAGTGTCGGTCGTCCGGTGGCGGGCCACATGAGCCATGATCTCCCGCCAGTCGTCGGGCTTCAGCGGCCTGTCCGCGCCGGGGCAAACCCCATCCCAGCGAGCGGCGCGGGTCAGCGGGCGGCGGTGGGGCCACCAGCCGCCCACCCAGATCGGGATGCGCGGCTGTTGCAGCGGGCGCGGCAGGAAGATCAACTCCTGCAGGTGGTAGTGCTTCCCTTCAAAGTGGAACGGCTCCCCACGCCACAGGCCGGTGATGATTGCCAGCCCTTCATCCAGCATCTCCGCCCGGACGCGGGCGTCCGTCGGTTCCCCAAAGAAGCCGAAGTCCCATTGCACCGGGTCGCCAAGCCCCACGCTGAGGATCAGCCGCCCATTGGATAGCCGGTCGAGCGTGACGGCCTGACGGGCTACCTGCCAGGGCCGGCGGCGGGCCAGCGGGGTGAGCATCGGGCCAAGCCAGATGTGTTCCGTGGCAGTAGCGATAGCCGCCAGCGCCACCCAGGGATCGGCTACCGCGTTCCCGAACGGGTGGAACACCACATGATCCCACAGGAAGAAACCATCCCAGCCGGCGGCCTCCGCCTGGCGGGCCAGCGCTACCAGGGCGCGCGGGTCGGCTAACTCCCCGAACGGCGGGATGTTCACGGCGAACTTCATGCGCGTGGCGGTCATGCTCTCCCCCCTCAGATGTTTCCGCACGGCCTGTAGTGTGCCAGAAAAGCAGGGCGAAAGCTACCGCCGCGCAGAAAGCGGGTGCTCAGCGCAACATGGTACGGAGCGCGTCCAGGCGGGCTTTAGCGTCCGGGGTGTGGGAAAACATCTTCTGGAGGTGGCGGCAGTCCGGGTAATCGGCGCAGAAGGCGCAGGTCCGGATGCCCATCGCGCGGGCGCAGGCCCGCAGCGGGCATTCCCGGCACCAGCGATTGAGCCGTCCGCGGTTGGCGGTCAGGCAGCCATCGCAGGCGGCGTTGGCAGCATTCGCCTCGCCGAACCATTCCAGGGCCAGTGTCTCCAGGCGCGGCAGGTCTTCGGTCTGGGTGGCGCGATAGGCGGGGCAGGCGGCGCAGTCCAGCCCACAGTAGGCCACCATTTCGTCGATCATCGCTTTTTCTCCACAGTCGAACGGACGATCAATATTCAGTTTAGCACAAATGTTCTAAACAAGCAACTGGTGCAGAGCCAGAGGAGGCCGGAGAAACAGGAGACACGAGTCCGGAGTCAGGAAAAGGATTGGTCGCGGCGGAGGGGCGCCGGAGCAGATTACCCCGGCGTGGCGTCCAGGTCGGCCTGCCGGGCCAGCAACGCCTGCAGCTTGGCGTAGGTCTCGTACCAGCTGATGCGGCTGAGGCCCTGCTTTTCTCGCAACAGGTCTGGCTCCATACCGCGCCGCAAATCCTGCAGGGCGCTTGTCCAGCGCAGCACCACAAACGACAGCAGGAAGTCCGTGATCCCCGCCGCGATACCGATGTCCTTGAGCACGTATTCCAGGTTGCGTGCTGTGCAATCGAAGATGACTTCCTTCGGCGCATACTGCTCCAGGTACTCGTCCAGCAGGGGTGGCCATTCCGGATCAAGCGGGATGTCGCGTTCGCGGTAGCGGTTACGTGGCGAATCATGGCGCACTTTGACGATCGGCGGCGTGGTCGTCCGGTCGATGTCGGCAGGGGTAAGGGCCATCACCTCCCCCTTCTTGAGGCCGGTATCTAACAGCAGGCGGACGAGCAGGTCAGGCCGGGCGTCGGGTTTTTCCGCAAAGCGCAGACGCCCGGTGACTTCTAGCACGGCGTCGATCTGGGCCGGGGTCAGGACATGCGGTAGCGGGGCGCTGCCGGAGCGTTGCACCAGCGCCGCCGCCGGATTGGTATTGAGCACCTCGACAGTGTACAGGTAACCGAAGAACACCTTGAGCGTGGTCACGCGGCGAGCATAGCTCTTCTGGCTACAGGGGATGCCGCGCCCGTATTCGATCCAGTGCAGGAAGCGGTTGAGTGTATCGGTCGTCAGGGCCTTGAGCGGAGCCTCCCGCCCGGCGAACTCCATGAGCAGGTTGAGGTCAGAGGTGAAGGCGATGATGGTGTTGCGGGTCTTGCCCTGGCGGCGCAGGTACTGCTGGAAGGGCGTGATGGCCTCGTGCAGGGGGCTTTCCCGCGTCAGGGGCGGGTTTAGCCCATCCGAAGTAGGTAGCAGGGGGAGCTGGCGGGCGGTCATGGTGGTTGTTCCTCCAGCGAAAGAACAAATGTGCCATGTTTATTATCGCCAGCCCTCCCCGTTTTCGCAATAGCAGAAAACTCAGCCAGCGTCGACCTCCGCCATCTCCCGGAAGATCGTCTCGGTATTGTCGTCGTAGGCCAGTAGTTCGGCGTAACGGCCCCACTGGATCGCCAGATCAACCTGGTGGGCGGCTTCTTCCGGCGAGAATTCCAGTTCCAGCGCCAGCCGGATGACGTCGCGATCGAGCTGTCCCTTATCGGCGGCGTCCAGCATGGCCAGCAGCCATTTGAACATCGGCAGACGCCGGATGCGCGTGGCCAGGATCTCCTTGCGGGCCAGAATACTGGCTTCAGCGAAGGTTTCGCCCAGTGGTGTCAGGGCAATATCGCCTTTGGCGATGGTAGCGAAGCCCAGCAATTCGGCGGCCTCGGTCAGTGCGAGCACCGGATCCGTGCCCAGGTTCAATTCCTGTTCCAGCCGGTACACGTCCGTGCGGTTGCCGGGCATCTCGTCCAGGAATTCCAACAGACCGGCTAGCTCGCTCACCGACACATCCGGCAAGGCGCGGGTGCGTCCGGCCTCGCCCGGCGCACTCCCCAGCTCAATATGCTCCGGTTGGGTTTGCCCGGCCAGCAGCGCGTAGACCCGATCCAGCATGTCCAGAAACTGGGGGGATTTGCGCTGGCGCGGGTGCTCCAGAGGGATCTTCAGGTCGGCGATCACGCGTCCCGGCTGCTTATCCATCACTACCACCCGGTCGGCCATCAGCACCGCTTCTTCGATGTTATGAGTGACCATCAGGATCGCTTTGGTCGGGATGGACCCGCTGGTCCACAACTCCAGCAATTCGCCACGCAGGGATTCAGCGCTGAGCACATCCAGGGCGGAGAAGGCTTCGTCCAGGCACAGCAGTTCCGGTTCGACGGCCATTGCCCGCGCAAAGCCGACCTTCTGCCGCATCCCGCCGGAAAGCTCGCGCGGGAAGGCGGTTTCAAAGCCATCCAGACCGACCATATCCAGCAGCTCAATCGCCCGCACTGTGCGCAGGGAAGCCGGCATCCCCCGCGCCTTGAGGGCCACCTCAACGTTCTGCTGCACAGTCAGCCAGGGGAACAGGGCGAACGTCTGAAAGACGATCGTCGCGTGCGGGTTAACGCCGTTCAACGGCTGGCCGCGGTAGATCACCAGACCTTCGGCGGGCTGGTTCAGGCCGGTGACGATGCGTAGCAGGGTGCTTTTGCCACAGCCAGAGGGGCCGAGTAGCGCCACGAATTCGCCTTCGTCAATGGTCAGGTTGACGTTTTCAACCGCCGTAAAACGCCGCTCGCCCCTGCTGTATTTCTGAGTGATTCCCCTGAGTTGCAGCAGATGTTCGTTCTTCATGGCTTACTCCATTCGAAACTGCTCTTCCGCGCGGCGGTAGAGCCGCCGCCAGAGCAGGCGGTTGATCAGCGCTACGGTCAGGATCATGGTCAGGGTCGCCGCCAGCAGGAGCGGGAAGTCGCCGCTGGCGGTGGCAGCAGCGATCAGGGCGCCGATACCGGTGACCTGATGGTTTTCCCCGCCGAAGTGGAAGTACTCTGCCACGATGCTGGCGTTCCACGCGCCGCCGCTGGCCGTGATCGCCCCGGTGATGATAAAGGGGAACAGGGCGGGCAGGATCAGCGTGCGCCAGCGGGCCAGGCGATCTAGCCCCAGCAATGTGCTGGTGAACTTGAGGTCCTGGGGGATGGCTGTCGCCCCGGCGATGATGTTGAACAGCAGGTACCACTGGGTGCCCATCAGCATCAGTATGACAGCGGCGATATTCAACCCGCCCGGCAGGTGAAGCAGAAAGAGCAGCAGCACCGGGAACAGCGCTGTGGCGGGCACCGACGCCGCGATCTGGACGATCGGTTGCAGTACCGCGGCAACCTGCGGCTTGGTGCCGATCAACACGCCAACCGGGATTGTCCATGCCAGGGCGATAGCCAGCGCCGCCATGACCCGCGCCAGCGTGGCTGCTACCCCCAGGGCGATTTCCTCCCACTGGGTGAAAGACACCTGCGTCAGCAGTTCCCCGGCCTGTTCCAGGCTGTAGACCACCCCCAGCCCCAGGACAAGCGCCAGCAGATAAGCAAGCCAGGGGCGTCGCTGGCGGGCCGTCTCCTGGGTCGTGGCGGGCTGGCCAAAGCGCCCCAGTGCCATATCCAGCGCCTCGCTGATCGGGTGGTAGACGTGCTGGCCCAGCCAGGTGGTGATATGGGTAGACTGCAGCAGATTGTAGAACCACGAGGTCGGTGGATTATCGCTTTCCACCATCTCCAGCTTGAAGCGGTCAGCCCAGGCCAGCAGGGGACGCCAGACCAGCTGATCCAGCAGGATGATCACCAACAGCAGCGCAGCGATCCCCCAGGCGATGGCGCGGAAGTCCTGCTGGTTGGCGGCTTCATGCAGGTAAGCCCCCAGCCCCAGCAGCCGGAAATCCTTCTCGCCGACGGTGAAAATCTCCGCAGCCATCAGGAAGAACCAGCCGCCCGCCCAGCTCATCATGCTGTTCCACAGCAGTCCTATCGCCGCGAAGGGCAGTTCCAGCGTCCTAAAGCGCAGCCAGGTGCCGAAGCGAAAAACGGTTGAGGCCTCGTTTAGCTCGTTCGGGATGGTCGTCAGCGACTGGTACCAGACGAACACCAGGTTCCAGGCCTGGCTGGTGAAGATCAGGATGATCGAGGCCAGTTCAGCGGCGGTGGCCTGGGGTAGCACGGCGCTCAGGCTTAGCAGCACTACCGGCAGGAACGACAGAATGGGGACACTCTGTAGCACATCCAGCAGCGGCATCAGGACTTGCTCGGCCCGACGGTGGTAGGCCGCAACGCGCCCGTACACAAGCGCGAAGACCAACGAGAGCGCATAGGCCGCTGCCATGCGCCCCACCGAGCGGATGGCATAGTAGGGCAGCGCCTCAGGCGCCAGGGAGATCGGCGGTCCCGCGATCTGAGCGGGGGTGTTGATTGCCAGACGGACGCCTGCATAGATCAGGCTGATCACGATCGCCAGCACAATGACATCGGCCCAGCCAAAGCTGCGCTCTGTGGGTTGCTGAACTTTAAAGATGCCGCTGAAGAGATTCAGCATCGGGCATTCTCCAGCTGCTCAAACGATTTGCCCTGCGTCACAGGCCCATCAGCAGGCGGGCAATCGTGAAGTAGATAAACAGGCCGGTGGCGTCAACCAGGGTGCTCATCACCGGGCCAGAGACCACGGTTGGATCGATGCGCAGGCGTGTTGCCAGCAGCGGCAGGACCGCGCCCAGGCCGTTAGCCCAGATCACGATTGTCAGGATGGCCAGGGAGACGGTTGCCGCCAGATCGGGCGTGGAGTTCCAGGTTAGCGCCCGGATATAAGCCACTACCGCCATGCCCAGGCCCAGCAACAGGCCGACACGCAGTTCGTGCCACAGCGACTTGAGCGCGTCTTTCAGCTCGATGTCACCCACCGCCAGAGCGCGGATGATTGTGCTGGTGGTCTGGGAGCCGGCATTGCCGCCGGTGCCGATCAGCAGCGGGACGAAAAACGCCAGCGCTACTGCTGTCTCCAGCTCCTTCTCAAAGTGGCGCAGCACCGTGCCGGTCAGACTTTCCGTCAGGAAGAGTAACATCAGCCAGCCGATGCGCTTGCGCATGACCAGCCAGACGCTGCTTTCCAGGTAGGAGCGTCCCAGTGGCTGCGAACCACCCAGCCGCTGGATGTCCTCGGTAGCCTCGTCCTCCAGCACATCAACCACATCATCGATCGTGACCACGCCCAGCAGGCGACGGTCATGGTCAATCACGGGCAGAGCCAACAGGTCGTAGTGCGACATCAGGCGGGCGCACTCCTCCTGATCGGCTCCGACCGTGACTGAGATCACGTCGGGGTCCATGATGTCGGTGAGAAGGGTTTCAGGATCGGCCATCACCAGCTGGCGCAGGTCAACGACGCCGCACAACCGCCCAACTGCATCCACCACGAACATGTAGTAGATTGTCTCCGCCTCCGGCTTCCAGACGCGCAACGCCTCCAGGGCTTCGGCGGCGGTCATCCGCCGGCGCAGGGCCAGGAATTCCGAGGTCATCAGGCCGCCGGCGCTATCGTCCGGGTGGAGCAGCAGAGGATGGATTTCTTCCGGGTCTTCCAGGCCGGCCAGCACGCGCTGGGCCTTGTCCTGAGGGATGTCGCCCAGCAAGTCAGCGGCTTCATCCGGCTCCATCTCGTCGACGATGCGAATCAGCGCCTCGTTGGGCAGGGCCGTTGCCAACTCGGCGACTTCTTCGTCGTCCAGTTTTTCAAGAATATCCGCCGAATCATCAGGGTCCAGCTGCGGCAGGAGCGCAATCTGGGCCGCGTCGTCCAGTTCAGCAAAGACCTCAGCCTGGTCGGAGGGACGCAGCGCCTCAATGATGTTGACGGCGCCGGTCACATCGTCCTGTTCCAGGGCGCGGCGAACCTGATCGAGAACGGAATCAAGGATTCGCGGCTCCATGTACACCTCCAGGGATGTTCACTTGCCCCTGGAGACATCCCGGAGCCGCCGGATGGGGAGGGCTTAAGCGAGGGCGGAGGGACGGCCTGCCAGGGGCCAGGTTATGAAGTTATCGTCTGTTGCGCCGCGCCTGGGTCCAACATCCAGACCGGACGTGGCAGGTCCTTCGTCCATCCAGACACATCCTCTAACAGCGATACGATGCTATGATTTTCCTCCGGGATGTCCGCTGTGTCAACCGCCAAAAAAGTGGGTAGTGTATCTTTCGCGGTTGAAATTCAGATGCCGGTTGAAGGTTGCCCATCTACGCACCAAATCGCATGTGTATTTTCTCTCAAAATGACACGCGACTTCATTCTGTTGCAGGAACATGAAAA
>JABLXG010000030.1 GCA_013178165.1 Anaerolineae bacterium | reverse complement strand
TTCTTCAATTCCCATGCCACCTGAATCTGTGTTATAGTGTCCATCGTGCGGCTCCTGTGATTGGGTTGGTTGTCTCGCAACCACAACAACTTTATCACGGAGTCGCATTTCTATTGAGAATACTGCGTCGCTCCGAGGCTTGAGGCTTGCTCTTCCCCTGCTACCATACCGCAAGTCGGGCCGACCGGCGGCGACATCTGTCGCCAGTTCGTAGCCGGTTTACAGTTCGCGCTCCAGCTCGTCTAGCCGCCGCCGGGCTTCCTGAATAGCCCGCCGCACGATCTCCCGCTGCTGGTACGTCCAGTCGCGGTTGGGCGTGATCTGGCTGAGCGTGTTCAGCCGGGCAATCACCCGCTCCACCGAGCGCAGCAGCGGATCGCGGAGCTCACGCACGGGCTGTTCCAGGCCAGCTTCCCGCCGTGCGATTCGGACCAATTGGTCCGAATCGCCGCCCGCCTCGGCGATCATGTCCCGCAGGCGGCCCTCCGTCCAATCGTGCTCATCGGCAAGTTCCCAGACCGCGCCCGGCAGGGTCAGCAGGGCGCGGTAACGGCGCAAATGGCGCGGGTTCTTGAGGCCAAGCACGGTGGTCACCGCCTCCGCCCGGCCATACGGCACGCGCAAACTGGCCGCCTGGGCATACCACTCCTGGCCCGGCTGGCCTTTGCCGTCGAAGGGCGCACAGGCTCCGGGATTCAGGGCCATCAGCAGCAGCGCCAGCTGGCGAGCCTTGCTGATGGCGTTGAGATTCTGGCGCGCCCCGTTCTCAAAGGCCTGCCGCCAGACACCCGGCTCGGCCCGTTTGATGGCCGGGATGTGCGTGTAGCCTTCGTAACCCAGTTTGTCCAGCAGATGGTAAGCGAGCAACCGCCGCTCGCCGACGATCAGCCGATAGCCTTTGCCATCCCGGTAGACAGTGATCGGCTGCTCCAGCCCGGTCTGGTGGATGCTGCCCGCCAGCCGCACCAGGTCCAGCCAGTGCTCGGCCACCGCCGGCAACTCGCGCCGGTCGCGATCCGGGCCGCCCTCATTGAGCGGCGTGGGGTCGTCCTCCTGGTCGATGATGTGCTTCCAGCGCAGCGGCATCTGGGCGTCAATGGCCGCAGCGTGGGCCAGGACTTCCCAGCGCTCAAGCACCTTATCCGCGGGTTCGCCCCGCAGCCAAGCGTCGCGTAATTCGGGTGGCATAGCCCGGCGCGGTTGAACCGGGTCGGGCAGGATATCCCGGATGGGGACGCCCACCGGCTCGATGACTTCCGCCTGCAGCTCGGCCCCGATGCCCAGGAAAGCGTCGATGAAGTCGTCATCGACCTGCGGGCGGGAGGCGTCCTCCGGGCGGATGCTGCTGGCGCTCTGGCGATCGCGTTTGTCTCGGCGTCTTCCCATAGTGGTTTATCCCCCCCGCAGTTTGAATTCGATCTGGTCAATCAGTCGTTCGGCGGCCTGGCGGGCCTTGTTGCCAGGCGTGGCATAGGTGAAGATTGTTTGCTGGTAAGCCGGCGTTTCCGGCCAGATGGTAGACTGGGCGATCGGCGAGAGTAGCGAGCCAATCTTGCCTTCGTGGTGCCGCCCCATCAGGAAGCGCTCCACCGTCAGATTCTCCGAATTCCCCAGCGAGGCCACCGCCTCCTCATATTCTTCCCAGGCTTCCGGCTCCAGCAGTCGCATCAGTTCAGCCAGGTTGGCGTTGTGCTCGTTGGTATTGCGCAGCATCAACGGCAGGACGCCCAGCAGGCGTACCGGTGCGCCGCGCTCGCGGGCGGTCTTGATACGTGCCAGCGCCTTGGTCACGCCGTTGACGCTACCCAGTTCCGGCTGGGTAGGAATCAGGATGCGGTCAGCAGCGACGTAGATCATGGCCACCAGCAGGGTCACGGTCGGGCTGGTATCCAGCACGATGAAATCCGCACCACGCAATGGCGCCAGCCGGTCACGCAGGATGGTCACCGGGGCTTGCTCGGCGGTCAACAGGTGACCCGCCGAGGTTGTGCGCTGGTCGCCCGGCAGAATCACCAGCTGGCCGTTGCCACCGTCAGGATCCGCCCATTTTGTAGGAGGAACCGGGCGCAGCAGGCCGGCAATGGGCTGGTTGTTGACCAGCAGATCAAACAGCCCCGACTCTTCCGGCAAACCCAGATACTTGGCGACATGGCCCTGGGGATCGCAGTCCACCAGGGCGACTGTGTGCCCGCGGCGGGCCAGCCCGGCGGCCATCGTGATCGCGGTCGTGGTCTTGCCCACGCCGCCTTTTTCATTCACCACAGCGATGATCGTGTGCATCAGCGCTGCACTCCTTATCGCGTTGTCCGGGCACGGGGGGCGAAATACTGTACTGCCAGAGACTCTAGCGTACCCCGGCCCGCTGTGCGAGTCGCTGTTCCCGGCCAGGATTCGGACCAATTGGTCCGAATCTCAGCATCAAGCATACAGACACCAGCGGCAAATTGCCCCTTACAACGGGTATTTATCCTGCCCTGGCCGTCTGTGTCTGTCCCCAGAGCGTTTGCCCGCCAGAACCGCTCTGAGGGGACATAATGGGACACCAGGACAGTCCTGCACTGTCCCGGTAGTGCTTTACAGCTGTCCCACAGATCGGCGCTGTACCCTAACTGCTTTGGGACACAGGGCGTTACAGCGCGGGCTGCTCGGTGGCCCGATACGCGGCCACACGACAGGCAGCCGAACAATAGATTTTGGCCGGATTGCGTGTCCTGAAGTGGCGACCACATTGTGGACAGACCTTCCATTTGCGTGGGCGACCCGACCCATCTAGTGCGCCCCGTTGCCCTTCAGCGCAAGCGGCAAAGTCGGGAGTAGTGCCGCATCTGGCGGAGTAGTCTGGCGCTCCGGCAGGACGGTGGGGAAGGGCTGCGGGGCTACCCCCGCCGACGTAAAATTTGCCTCATCCGCTACCTCCTCAAACCAGCGGTCGGCCTGCAGCTCGCGCATCACCAGTGCCGACCACTCTGCGCCGCCCAGATTCGCCATGTATTCCAGCCGTTCGGCCCGACCACGTCCCCGGCCATTGACCTCCCGTAGCGCTTCTTTGAGGCTGTTGGCGTAAGCCTGCATCCAGTGCGGCGATTGTTCTGGATGGGCCACGCGCTGCTCCCACTCGCGCATAGCAGCCTGATAAGCCTGCTCATCCGCCTGAGCTTGTAGCTTCCACTCTCGTAGCGCAGCCTGAAAAGCACGCTCGTTGGCGTGGCGGCGCTTGATGTCGGTCAGGGCGATCTGTTCCAGAATCAGCGATAGAAACACCACTGAAACCGGCGGTGTGACCGTGACCAGCCAGGGCCAGAATCCGACCGGACGGGCGATGACAGCGTTGGCGGTGACGGCCATCACCACACCGGCGGTGATCGGCAGTAGCATCACCAGCTGCCAGAGTCGCCGCCCGGCCAGTAGAATCCGGGCGGCCAGCACGCTGGCAATGGTCAGGAATTCCGCCAGCAGAACGACCGCCAGACCGACGATCACGGCCTGCCACTCGATACCTGCGCCATGGCCCATCGCCACCAGGTAATGATCGCGCCCGGCGCTGAAAACGGAGAATGCGCTGGTGGCAAACGCGCCAAGAAAAGCGATCAGCAGCATGACGCTGATGGCGCGGGTCATCCAGGCCGGATATTCGCTGATCGTGGAATCGTCGAACTGCTCCCGGAGAGGGCGCGGCCCGGCGCTGTTGAACTGTTCGCGGCTGGGCTGCGGGCCGATCTTGCGGAGCACGGCGCGGCGAGCGCGGTCGCGGGCGTCCAGGCGCTCTTCTTCGGAGAGTGGGGCGAGCACTTCCAGCGCCCGGCGCTGTGTGGCGGTCAATGCCGCAGGTTGGGAAGGTTGAACGGTCATCATCACATACTCCTGAACTCTATGAGGGCTGGCAAAAAGCCCGCGCGAAGATCGGGTGCGCGGGCGGACATGCGTTGTAAGGCAGGGGGCTTTGCTGGTATACTGGCAGTACCGCAACCGGCGCAAGCGTGTGGGTTGTGGTCAGGCCGGGAGTGGTGGCGCACTGCTCGGCCTTGTGTTTAGTTACGGGCAGTGTAGCATGAAAAGACGGCCACCGCAAGCGAACAAAACCGTTTTTGCCGTTTTTATCCGCTTCAAAGCTATATACGGATAAATTATCCGTCAGGAGTAATACGGTGCGCACCGGCGAACTGGCCAGGTGGTTGAATGTCAGCGTCAGCGCGATCAAGGTCTGGTCGCGTGAATTTGCCGCCTTCCTGTCGCCAGCCGCCCAGGGTGGCGACAACAGCCAGCGCCGCTACTTCGACGACCGCGACGCCCGCATCCTGGCCCTGGTCGCCGAGTTGCGCGCTCGCAATACCGCCTGGGCAGACATTCACGCCACCCTGACCCGCATGCAGGCTCAGAACTGGGCCGACCTGCCGCCGATGCCCGCCGCTCCTCCCGGCGTCGTACCCGGCCCGCTCGTGCCGCAGTCAGAAGCGCAACAGGCCCTGCTGCAACAACGCCAGGCCCTCACCCGCGAGATCGCCCTGCTCAACGACCGCGTAGACGCCTTGCAGGCTGATCTGGCTGAGGAGCGGGCTGCCCACACTGCCACTCGTCAGGAATTGTCAGCCACACTTACCGCTCTGGGCGAATTGCGCGGCAAGTTGGAGATTCTGGAACCAGAGCGGGCATACTACCTGACCCAGGGGGACGATCTGGTAGCTACCCGCCAGGCGCTGGGCGAGCTGCGCGGCAAACTGGAAGCCATCGAACGCGAACGAGAGGCCGCTGCCCGCCAGCGCGAGCAGGAGCAGCAACTGCACGCCCGTCTGCTGCTGGCGCTGGGGATCGTGGCAGTGCTGGTCAGTGCCGCCCTGATCGTGCTGCTGCTCTCTAGCGGGGCAGGGTAGGGGGTTCTGGAACGGTTCTGGGGGATGGCAGGAAACAGGTCAGGGTAGAAGAGCGTCTTTTGAAGAAATCACCCTCTCTCACCAGACTTCCGCACCGTCAGCGCTCTGACGGCACGTCGAGTTCCAGGGCGTTCAAAACCAGGATCCGGATCTCTGTAACGCGTTCCAAACCGGCATCGTTGGTCAGGAAAGCGTCGCAGCCTGTAAGAACTGCTGAAGACACATGCAGTGCGTCCGGCGTACGAAGGTTGTAACGCGCACGCATTTCGGCGGCATACTCGGCAATCCGGGCAGTCACAGGGACAAGGCGAAACTCACCACTGTTGACCAGAATGTCACGATATTCCTGGATCAGGCGCTGATCACCCACTTTCATTGGATGGCTCAATACCTCAACCAGCGTGATCACTGAGCTGACCGCCTCAATAGAGGCCGTTTCGATGGCAGCCACAATGGCATCCATCCTGGCGGTATAGTCTGGATTCAGTTCCACGTAATAAATCAGCGGGGCGGTCTCAATGTATAGCTGTCGAACACCAGCCAGAGCCGTGCTGATCTTCACTGCTGGCGATCCCACTCGTCACGCAGACGATTGACATACTCCTGAGCGTCGATATCCTGCCAGATTTCCTTGCCCAGGCCGCGCAGCTCAGATAAACGTCGGCGACGGAGCGCCGGCGGAGTCTCCACGTCCAGTGAATCAATCAGGAGCTTGATCAATTCCTTACGATCTTGCTGACTGAGGGCTTGCGCCTGTTTCACAATCTCGCTGATGGTCATTCGTCACATCCTCGTCACTTTACGTCCATTATACGCCAGGCTTTCCGCCCGATCACCTGAACGGGCTTCCTAAACTCACTGATGGACAATTCTTCCGCGAGGACAGAGAACCCCCTATCCGTGTTTCTGCATCTTTTTCCAACGCTTAAGCAATGTCTCTCCCTCTTGCCGTACATCACGAAACATCCTCTTAAGTTGATCTGGGCCTGCATTGCTGAAAACGTCGAGTTCTAGCCTGGGTACGCTTGCTCTATGCTTCTGTCTCGAAGCCAGTTCCAGTAAGGCTGTAAATGGATACCCGTGACGTACCAGATTCTGGGTCAGCTGGTTGCCTGTTGTGATGGCGTGCCAAGCGTCTTCTGCTGTGCTGAAGTTCCCATCCAGCAATAGATCGAGCAGGGTAGCCTGAAAAACAATCCGAACGGCTTGCTCTACTAGCGCCGCGGCTGTGGCAGATAGGCGCAGATCTGTAACGCTGGTGTATTTTTTGCGGGCGTCCTGTACATACTTCTCAAAATCCTCTTCAGCTCGCTGGCGGGCTTCCTGAGTCCATGTACCGGCTTCATGGGTGTTCTTGAGTGCCCCCAAGAGATCTTGCAGTGTCCGGAGCAGGACCGGTTGCCCATCCTGATTCAAACCATAGTAGGCCTTCAACGGCACGATATTGTCTGAAGAGAAACGAGCGATCCCAAGATACACGTCACGCTCAGGGAGTGAGTCCTGGTCAAGCAGGGCATCCAGCGTCTGATTGCCATAGGACAACAGTTGAAGAGAATTAGGGAAACGATCAAAAAGCTCTGGCTTAAAGGTTACCACGGCCTGCTCACCGGCAGCGTTGATCAGGTAAGCCTCTTTAATGTCCGGGTGAGGGATGAACTGGTGAGCAAAGAACGAGCTTTCTAGAAAACAGCGCTCAAGTTCGTCAAGCGTAATCGGAGCAGCTATCCCTACCCCGGGACGAACGCTCTCACTACTCTCATAGACATTCAGAATATCCCCTTTTTGATCGAGTTTCCGCTCGATTTCATCAAGTTCTCCGGCCAGCACGCGCTCTCGCTCGTCAGGTGTAGTCATCACCACGCGTTCAATAGCCTGCCCGACCCGGGCCAGAATCGGCTGCAGATCGCCAACAACCCCTTTGAACCAGTTGATGCGCCTGGCCAGAGCCTGGTACACCCGCGCTTCAACTGTTTCTTCGTAAAAGTAGTTACGAATCCAGACTTCAGAGTACACCTGACCAATACGGTCAATACGGCCGATGCGCTGTTCCACCCGCATCGGATTCCAGGGCATGTCGTAGTTGATCAAGACACCGCAGCTTTGCAGGTTCAGACCTTCGCTAGCCGCTTCGGTGCAGACCAGAATCTTGACCTCTTTCCCTTCCCGGAACTTTTGCTTGATTTCTTCCTTGGCAATACTGACCCAGGCGATGCCATTCCAGACCTCACCGCCACGACCGCTATAGCAGGCCACCTGATTGCCGTACACCTGGCGCAGTTTGTCGCGCAGGTAATCCATGGTGTCGGTATATTGGGTGAAAACCAGCGCTGTCTCACGCTTCCGGAAGAGATCATTCAGGTCCTGGATAAGCTGGTCGGTTTTGGAATCCTGGGGTACAAGTGGCTGAAGATCGCGGATGAACGTCTCTACGTAGTCAATCTCATCCTTGTACAGCGCGCGCTGGTTTTCATCCACAATTTCCTCAGTGTCATCCTGCTCGAGATAGGCCTGCTCAAGGTCGTCATCGTCAAAGACCTGCACAGCGCGCCCGCGCAGGTAATCCAGTCGGCGTTCCAGGCTTTTCTGGACCGCATAGAAGCTGCTGGTCAGGCGGCGGCGGTAGACCGTCATCACAAAACCCAGGCCCTTGCGCTCATTCTCATACTTCCGGTAGAAATCGGAGATGTACTCTTCGATACGCTGGTAGAGCGCCATCTCGTCAGGGCGCATGGGTATCCAGACCAGTTGCGGATCACGGGTGGGGACATTTTCCTTCAACAGTCCGCACCGGACATATTCCCGCAGCAAGTCACGCGTATTGCGGAACATCAATGCCCGCAATGGCGTGTGTCGACGCGCCATCTTGACAATGTAGGGTTTTGCATTCTCCGGCAGTGAACGTACCTCCCGCGAGGGGTGGGGAGCATTCAGCAATTGCTGCAGCCTGGCCCCGTCCACGACCCCCAGCGCGTCATCGATCTCCTCCTCAAACTCTGGATCGATTTGCCCGCTGTATTCCCGATAGTCGTTCAACATCTCAAATACGAAATCCCAGTCGATTTCGTCAAAGGGCTTCATCAGTTCAGAATAAAAGCGCAGGAAGTTTCCCTCGTCTGCGCCCCACTTGCCGCCCAGACCCAATACCTTGAGCAGGTCCCACACTTCCAGCGGGTGGACCTGCATCGGCGTAGCGGTCATTAAGAGGATGGCGTTGGCCCTGAAGTCAGGAGCGGTGAGCAGTTCGAGCAGACGGTTCGGGCGGTAGATGGGCTGCAGGAAGTCGCGCCGGCGGGCATGGTGTGCTTCGTCGACCAGCACCAGGTCCCACGGGCGCGCGGACGTCACGCGCTCCTGCTGGGTGCGGCGCTTGGCAAGCTGGCTGGAGGCGATCATCATGTCAAAAGCGTCCCAGGGATTGCCGGTGTTGTATTCCAGCGCTTCCCCCGCGTAGTTCCAGAACCGCTTGCCATCGAAAAGCGGCACATCGAGCACGAATTTCTCGTACAGCTCCTCCTGCCACTGGCGCGCGACCGACTTCGGCACGAGCAGCAGGCAGCGCTTCACCCGACCGGAAATGACCAGTTGCCGCAGCACCAGCCCGGCTTCGATGGTCTTGCCCAGCCCGACCTCGTCGCACAGCATGTAGCGCCTGGGATAGGTCTCGATGATCTGCTGCGCCACGCGCATCTGGTGCGGCCAGGGCGTGATCGTGCACGTCGCCGCGCCGAGCTGCCCGGCGTTGGGAAAGTAGGGAATGTCGCGGATGAACTGGAAGATCAGGCGCTCGCGGCGAAGCTGCGCTTCCAGATCGGGAGGTGGAACGGCAATGACTGGCGGCGGAGCCAGCGGATCGTGTTCGGGGGCATTGGCTGGCACGAACCGCAACAGCGACTGGCGTGCCGCCTGGGGGATATCGAAGGCGATCCAGCCTCGCTCGCGACCTTCCCAGACATTGTTGAATCGGTGCACGACCTGCCGCAGGTAAGGTTGGCTGCTGTCCCACGAGAAGTAGACGCTGAACTGCTCATAGTTGCGCTGCCAGCCGGTCATCGACTCATTGATGCTGCCACTGAAGGCGACCTGATTGCCCGCCGCGTCGGTGAACACCCCCTCTTTAGGATGGTAATAGTCCTGGGCCTGATCCGCCGGGACAGGCAGCCCATGCGCATCGCGCGGCAGGACAACTTTGATCTGCAGCGTGCCCCGCGCGATCATCCAGGCCAGAATCTCAAGGCGGCGGCGCAGCAAATCCTCCACCGGCTCCTCCAGCGCCGCGATCAGCTTCTCAGCGACGATTCCCTCCAGCGCCGCGCCGCGGGTAACCGCCTCCACATCCTCGCGGCTGAGCTGCGCCCCGACCAGCAGCCGCATCCTGCCGCCGTTGGCGATCAGCCCGGCCACGCCCGCCGCCGCCACTGCCAGCGCCGAACTGCTGAAGAAGCCCGTGCTGCGGTCGTACTGCACGCTGCGCTGGAGCGCCGGGATGTAAAAGCGGTTCAGCCGGTCATCCGAGGGGCCGTAGGAGATCTGCCACTCGACTTCGCGCAGCGAGGTCATGCGTCATCCTCCCCGAAGTCCTCCTCGTCCTCGAACTCCGCATCACCCGTGCCCGCCTGATCGAACAGCCCCAACTGTTGCGGCAGCGCGGGCGGCGTTTCTTCCGGCGGGACTTCCAGATCAGGATAGAAGTTCGCCCGCAGCCGTTCGAGCAACTCCGCCTCCACGCGCACCCATTCCCCCTTCACTTTCGTGCGTGGGATCGCGTTGATCAGCGCCTGGATACACTGCCGGAACTGCCCATCGTTCAGCAGGCCGGAGCGCTTGAGGAACGCTTCGCAGGCGTACGTGCCGTCCTCGCCCAGTACCAGCAGCGCCGTGTGGACTGCATCAATCATGCTCTCAAAAACCGACAGATCGGGATCGACCATCCCGCGCTTGCGGCGCTGCACCGGCGCCTGCAGCACCACATTGCTCCCCTTGCGCGCCACCAGGTTCTTGTGCCCGCGCACCTCGCCGTCCATGTCCACGCCCAGGGCAATCGCCAGCTTGCGCGCCTCGTCGTAGGGGAACTCGACCGCTTTGAAGGCATCCCAGGCCATGATATACCAGTCGGTGAACGGGTCAAACTGAATGTCGCGGCCCAGCAGCAGGCCCCGCTTGCGCAGCTTGATCACTTCCTCACGCGCCAGGTCGAGCGCCGTCTCCGGGCGCAGCGGCACCGGCTGGCCCGTACGCTCATCGATCGCGCTGGTGAGCACAGGCCAGTGCGCCGAGATGACCGACAGCGCCGGGCCGAATGTGCTGATGTAGAGGTCCACGCCGCCGACGCCCTGCGCCGCGAACGCCGCCGCCTTCTCGCGGGCGACGCGCTGCACCTGCCCGCGGATGTCGTCCCACCAGACCGGCTCGCCGGAGGCCTGGCGCTTGCGGCAGGCCAGCAGGATGGTGCTCTGCGCGGCGTTCTTCTTCGCCTGATGCAGCGAATGCTCGCTCTCGGTGTGGACCGGCCACGACGCCTGCACCGAGAAGCCGGCGTTGATCAGCGCGCTGGCCAGCGTATCCCAGGCCTCGACCTTTTTATGCGTGAACATGATCGTCAGCACGCCGTCGTCGCGCAGCATACGGTGACACTCGCGGAAGATCGCCTCCATCTTGCGCTGGTAGTCCTGCTCGGCCAGGGCGCGCTTGTTGCGGCCCATACCCTCAAAGCGGGCGACATTGGCGACCGCTTCATCGTCCTTGTTGGTCAGGTGATCGGCGAAGAACTGCGGGAAGAGATGCCCCACCGAGCGCTTGAGCCACACATAGAAGAAGTCGGCCAGCTCGGCGTACATCACGTTGTCGTAGTAGGGCGGGTCGAAGGTGATGTTGTGCAGGCTGCCGCTGGGGACTTGGGCTAGATCGGTCGCTGACTCTTGCCATATTGCCAAACGCTCAAACGGCGGTACGCCCTCAGCCCGCCACAACGGATATTGCGCAGGGCTGGCAAGCTCAGCCATACCCGTATACGCATCCACGACCTGAGTGACGCCCCACGGGAGAAGGTTAGCCGCCGCGTCAAACTCAGCGTAAGTCCATTTGAAGCTGAAATCGTGGCGATCAAAAACAGGTGCAATAACAGCACGCGGCGGATGCCAACGCGACTGAAGACAGTTGTAGTTCGGGCACTTATCCAGCGCCAGCCCCAAATACGTCTCCACCGCCGCCGCGCGATCCGCGTCCATGTTCGCGCGCAGCTCGCGCCCGACCTCGCGCAAGGTCTCCAGGAAGGTCAGCATCGCCAGCAGCTGGCGCGGGGAGAAGAAGTCGGCCCAGGTCGGCATCCCGTAGATCAGCGGGCGCGGGTCGTTGCTGACTTCGGGATAAGGCTCCCTCGGCACCAGCCCCGCCGCCTCCCAGGCGGGCAGGCGCTCGGCCAGCGCGATCTCGGCGCGGCGCACGCCTTCCAGGTCGTCGGCGGTCGGGGGGCGGAAGTCGAAGCCGCCCGTGCGCTTGACGGCCACCGCATAGAGCATCTGCCCCATGCGCCCGGCCTGCGCCTCGGCCTTGATGTACTCACCGGGGATCGCCTCGCCCGTCCAGGGCGAAAGGCCCACGCCCCGGCTGACCGTGCCCGCGTCCGGGTCAAAGTCGATCGCGTCGCCGCGCTTGATCACGAACTGCGGCGCGTCCCGGGCGGGGTCGGCGATCAGTTGCACGGCGACCTTATCCTTGCCCCGGCTCAGCCACCAGTTGGGCGAGAGCGGCACGGGTTTGCCGGTGACCGGGCAGGCGACCGTCCGCGCCCAGAGGTAGGCCGCGCCCTCTGCGCCGGGTGGCAACGGCGTGAAATATGGTTGCAGCCGCGCCTTGACCAACTCGTACCAGCGTTTGCCCCATTGCTGAATATCTGCCGCCAGTCCAACCCCATAGCGCGCCGGATAGTCGAGCGTGGCCTTGAGGATGACCGACGCGACCGGGTTCAGCTCGTTGGCGCAGGTGGTGAAGCCGTAGCGCAGCGCCTCAAAGGGGATCGAGCCGCCGCCCGCCGTCACGTCCATCACCGTCACGTCGCGCGTCCCCCAGGTGATTTCCAGCAGGTCGCGCAGCAGCGCCAGGTCTTCGGGGGACGGGTTGACGGTGAAGGCGCGCGGCGCGCCACGGTAGGGGTCTTTCTCCCACTCTCCTGAGTTCTTGGCCTCTACTGTCCGCTTCCGCCCTTCAATCGGATTGCCCCGAATGCCCAGCAGGTGCACGAACCAGTCGCGGTAGCTCCCTTCGTCGGGGAAGCGCCGTCGCAGCGGCTCCGGCCAGTCGGGCGACCACTGCGGCAGGGCGCCCGCCAGGATCGCCGCCCGGCTGACGGTCAGCGGGCGGCGCGCCCACCATACATGCAAAAAGTACAGCGGCGGCAGGGCGCTGCTCGCGCCGCGTTCGCGCTGGCTCTCAGCGCCGACGGCCTCAAAGGGCAACCAGTCTTCAATCAGGACGGGGGGGCGGGGGTCAGGCATGAGGTTTTCTCCCGGAGTCTCACAACGGCCCGCCATCGGCCAGAATAAAGGCGGGCCTCAGCCAGCGCTACCCAGGCACCAGCACCGAAATGCCCTTGAAGCGGGCGAAATGCCTGCGGTCGAAGGTCGCAATGCGCTCCAGCCCGCCATCCAGCAGCCAGGCAGCGTTGAAAGCGTCGACGAAGTCCACGTTCTTCTCTTCATACCAGATGGTGGCCTGCAGCAGGGTATC
This sequence comes from Anaerolineae bacterium, assembly GCA_013178165.1. NCBI lineage: Bacteria > Bacillati > Chloroflexota > Anaerolineae > Anaerolineae bacterium. The sequence continues at coordinate 28,307 of JABLXG010000030.1, read as the reverse complement.
CGCCTCGGCCACCTCCAGGCCGGGCGTGTTCAGGATGGCCAGGACATGCTCGCGCACGGCCTTCTTGGGCAGGCCGTAGAACGATTCCAGCGTCCAGACGATCTCGCTCACGACCAGAGCGCTGGTCACCAGCCGCAATTCCCCCGCAGCCGCACGGCGCAGCAGCCGTTCTACGGCGTCGGCCTGCTCCGGCACGTCGTTGGTCAGGAAGCGCAGGAAGAGGTTGGTGTCGGCGAAGATCGTCTCACCCTTCATGGGCGTCTGCCCTTCTTGCGCGCTGCTGGAGCACCTGCCGGCGGATCTGCGCGAAGTCTTGCGGGGCGGTTACCGCGATGCTACCGCGCAGATCGAGCAGCGTTTTGCCGAGCGGCAGCAAGACGATGCGGTCCCCTTCGAGCGAGATGGCCATGCGGTCGCCATCCTGGATGCCCGTCCGCCGGCGGACGGCGCTGGGCAGCGTAATCTGCCCTCTCTTTCCGACAGTTACCGTAATCATCCGCAATCTCTCCTTTCTTCAGCATATTCCTCGATTATCCGCATGTCTGATTCTAGCTGAAAAAAGGAAACAGTCCAGCCTGCACACGCCCTTACTCAGCCGCCAACAGGGTGCGCAGTGCCTGCTGGGCACGCCCGCTGGCGCGCGGGTCGGTGCATTTACTATACCAGTAATAGGCCTCTTCGGAGGGCATGGCGCGCAGCTCGCGCGAGATCGCTTCGATGCGGTCCAGGCGGGAAAGCGGGGCGATGGTCAGGAACAGGAGTCCCAGGCGCAGGCCGGTTTCTTCATCCAGGCGGAAGGGTTTGTGCCGCCGGGATGAGAGATCGGTCGTCCTGTAGCCGGTGCGGCGCAGCGCCTCCAGCACGTGATCGACCACCGCCAGCAGGTTCACGCCGCTCAGGGTGACGATCCGCCTGGCTTCCGCCGGGACTCCATTAGCCTTCACCGGCCACTGGTAGAGGGTCAGGGCGTAACCATGCGCGTCACGTGGCTCAACATGCAGTTCGAAGGGCCTGGTCGGGTCATACCCATGCGGCGGTGGCCCGGCAGGTGGGGGAGGGAGCGGGCGCGGCGACGGTGGGCCAGCGGGTTGCCGGGGGGTCAGGTAATGTGGTACGGGGGCGTTGCCCGCAAGCACTTCATCCGGGATTTCAAACAGGCCCAGGCGACCGCGCAGGGGGATCGGGGCGGGCAGGCGGCAGGGGTTGGCCAGCCGCCAGCCGACGAGATCGCCGGGCCACTCGCCCGGGTCGAGATGTTCGTTGCGCAGCGCAGCAAAGCTGGCGTGGTTGAACGTCACCATGTCCACAACCTCAACCGTGCCCACCAGCGCCCCGCGCACAAGCACCTCAGGGTCAAGACCGTAAGCGGCGCAGGCATCGTACTCAACATTCCCGCCCGCGTGGATCAACAACGGGCCGCGATAGTTCGTGCGCCAGGTGCGCAGCTCGATTGTCTTGCGCCCCTGCAGGATCAATTCGGCCCAGGGTTGGCGGATCGAGAGGGTTTTCATGGCCGAGCATCCTCGTCAAAGGGGTCAGCGGTAACGACTATGGAGCCAAAGCCGAGCTGGTCGAACACTTCATACATCGTCCGGAATTGGTCCCCCTGCACTTCCAGCCCATCGGGCAAATCGGCACGCAGGGTCATGACGACGTTGAGCTTGCGTCCTTCCTGGGCAAAGGCATCGGTCACCTGCTTGAGGCGTTTATAACGATCCCAGCCACCTTTAAACCTGATCTGGAAGTACTCGCCACCATCGAACTCCACCGTCAGGTTCTGCTCCACCCGGAAGTTCCCTTTCCCTAACTGGGGGATGGCCAGCCCAAGCGCCCGCACTTCGTTCGCGCCCTGCTGGTGAGTGCCCTGGATGTCGATGGTCAGCGTGTGGAGCCGGGTGATCCCCTGATCCGTGCAGAGGTCGTAAATACGTTGAAAAGCCTGACGGGGTACGCCTTCGCCCTTCAGCTGCCTCGGCAGCGTGGTGGACAGCCTGCCACAGGTGCACTCTGTCACCAGGTTCCCGCAAATGGGGCAACGTTCGTCGGGCGGGGGGGCTGGTTCCTTACCACGGATCGGCCAGCCGAGCCGTTTGTACTCGTCGGGGTCGTACAGGAACGTTTCGTCATTGATCTGAATCACAGGGAACGGCGACTCGGCGTCGTAGCCTACCTGCTCGCGCGCGTCGTAGTAGATCCACACCCCCTGCTCGACACCGTTGCGGATGGTTTTCTTAAGCTGGTTGACATCCAGCAGCATGCGCAAGTTCATCTTGCGGGCAAAGGCCTGGCGCAAGTCCTCGGTGCTCAGGTGGTTTTTCCCTGCGTCCCAGGCTTTGGACCTGACAAACTTGGCCGAGAGAGAGGGCGAGTCCTGCGTCTGCACCTTCTCGAGGGTTTTCAGGATGTGCAGCACCACTTCGCTCTGGTCTACATTGACTTTGCCCTGATCCTGGGGCTGCAACTGCTCGCGCGCCAGGTTGCTGTGGGTCTGAGGGGCGTCACCGCTGGGGTAGTACAGCCAGCGATAGGCCTTTGTGATCGCTACACGCACGTCCAGCTCAGCCGCATCGCCCATGCGCTTGAGTTTCTGGCGCTGATCCTCGTAGAAGTCGTTCAGCCGTTCATTATCGTTGAGGATACGGCGGATGGCGAGGTAGCGCTGGGCGTGGGCCACCATGTTCTCGACCTGATCGCTATCTGCCACCAGGAAAACCAGGTTGTTCTTGAATATGCGGTAGCCTTCCTGCACGCCAGTATGGTTGAACAGGTGCACGACCAGGTCGGGCGGGGTTGTGCTCTGCGTGGCAGTGACTGCCGCGTCGTAATGGACGATGACCAGTTTCGGCGCGCCGGCGTCATCATCGACATCGGCTGGCTCGCTGGGGAAGAAGACCGGCTTCAAGAACCCTTTCTTCCACACCTGGCGGATGCGCTGATCAAGCTCCATCTTCGCCGTGACCAGACCGACCGCGCCCATCTCGTCTTCGATGATCTTGTTGAGCGAGACCTCGGGCTTGAAGCGATAACGGTGGCCGTCGTATTCGAAGTACCAGCCCTTGTCAAGCAGACGATCCGCAGCGCGCTGGATCAGTGCCGGGTCATCATCGGGCGTGAGCACAGCCAGCGTGAGATCGGCGGGATCGATGCCAGAAGCGACGCCCTGGGTCAGGCTGTGGATGAACGCGGTGGTGGCTACGCGCTGGGTGAAGGGAACGCCGCCGATCGCTTCGTCAAGAATCTGGGCGTGCGCCTGCGAGCCGGCCAGGTGGCTGACAATATCCGCCTCGATGATCTGCTTGAAGCGCGGGCGCTCCAGGCGACCCGTCAGGTCGTTGGCGATACCTTCATGCCCCAGGTCCACATTGAAGGGATGTATCAGGTAGACCCCGTCCTGGGGGTAGTTCCATAGCTGGCGGACTACCATAGCGAGCAGGCGTAGCGCGCCGCGCGTCTTCTGAAAATTCGGGATGGTGGAGACTTTGCGGTTAAGAGCGGTCAGCAAGTCGGGATGGAAGGGGTAATTCGCTTCGATCTCAAGCGCATACTCGGCGCGCAGCGCGCGTTGGGGCAGATTGGCGTTGTGGGCCACACATTGCCGGTAGTAATCCATATAGGCGCGCGCCGTGTGGGCCGCCGCTGCACGATCAATGTGTCTGAACAGACGGTGAGTGACGATAGCGGCAATTTCGGTCTCTACGGTGGGGGTGATCACGAGTTCCTGCCGTGCAGAGAGTCGCCTGGTCTCTGCAAGTTCCCTGGCGATTTCCTGCCGGAGTTCCTCCGTCTCTCTGCCAAATGCGTCTGACTCGTCGGCCAGAGTCAGCACGATGACCGCCTGCTTTTTGCTGGCTGCGAACTCGAAGAGCGACATGAGGAAAGCGACCGTCTGTTCGGCCAGGTCGGATCGGCCAGTAGCGGTGGGCACCGTCTTGGCCGCACGCAGATGGCGGGCCACCTCGTCAAGCATAATCAGGGTCGGCTGATCACCGATCAGCTCTTCCAGAAGCCCGGTGCCTGGGGCCGTGCGGTCGATTTCGCTACGGCGGACATACTCATACGCCTGGGCGCCGCCTAGCTGGTAGGCGATTTCTCCCCACAGGGTATAAGTGGTCACATGACCATGTTGAAGGCCCATTGTGGGATCCAGGTCTGAACCAACAACACCGGCGATACGCACTGCGCCTGGGGGTGGAACGAGCTGAGGATCCAGGAAATTCGCTGGGGGGATGTGGCCAGAGGCAGCATGATAGAGAGCAATCAAATTGTGGGTCTTGCCGCCACCAAAGGCAGTCTCCAGGCGGATAATGGCATTATTAGCTGGTTTAGCCCCCGACAGGCGGCCAAGTGCTTCACCCAACAGCGTGACTAGGCCCTCTGTGGGATAGGTATTGTCAAAGAAAATGGTTGGGTCTTGGTAAACAGCGTCAGCCTGGCCTTCTATAACATCCCGCAATCGTGCCGCGAAGATCTCCTCCCGCAACTCTCCTGATAGGACTTCTGTGCGCGGTTCGCAGGCGCGGAAAATAGATAACATGTCCTATCCTCCCCCAACTTCACAGGGGTCAACAGACCGCTTTCCTGTATCAGGTACCCACGTGGAAGTATTCTAATTTACAACATGCGTAGAGCATTATACTGCCTGCACTAGAAATAGGCCTGCCTTGCGCTAACATGACCTGCTCGCCGATTTCCTCTGCCGTGTCACCTCAGAATTCCTCTGCGGCGCGCTCCAGGGCGTTGGCCTTTTCTTCCTCGCTGGGCTGGGTGTAGATGGCGGTCGAGGTAATATGGGCATGCCCCAGAATGGCCTGTACCTCGGTGAGGGGAGAGCCGTTCGCCAGTAGCATCCTGGCCAGGGTGTGGCGCAGCATGTGTGGGGAGACCTCGCCCGGGTCGAGGCCCGCCTGCCTGGCATACTTGTTAATCACGTGCCTGACGGTGTCGGTGTCCAGGGCTGTGCCCCGGCTGGACAGGAAGAGGTGGTCGTCCCCGCTCGCTGGCCGGACCGCCAGGTAGTCCTCCAGGGCGGCCCGGGTGGTGTAGGGCAGGGGGATGGTATTGGAGCGCTTGCCCTTGCCATACAGCACCCGCAGGGTAGCCTTCCGGCGCTTCTCTGTCCAGCGAATATCCCCCAGCCGCAGCGCCACCAGCGAGCCGACCCGGATCCCGGTGTCCAGCAAGACCCGCAGGATGGCGTAGTTGCGCCGGGCCAACTTGTGCGGATCCCGCCGCGCTGCCCGCAGCAAGGCCCGCACCGCCGCCCGGTCGAGGCTGCGCGGCCCGCTCGGGGGCACCGGCGGGATCTTGACCCCCTTGGCCGGTAGCTCCTTGATGTAGCCCTGCTCGGCTGCCCAGCGACAGAAGCGCTTGAGGGTCAACAGCCGGCGCTTGACACTGGAAGGCTTGAGCCGCAGCTTGTCGACCAGGGCCGCTTTGTACAGCACCACCGTCATCGTAGTCAGGTCAGCCAGTTCTGGCGGCTGGCCGTGCTGCGCCTCGAACCAGCGGCTGAAGTGGCGCAGGTCGTTGGTGTAGGTCCGGCGGGTGTTGGTCGAGACGTCACCCAGCCAGGCGAAAAAGGCTTCCAGATAGAGCTCCATAAAGATATCCCGCATAAAAAAGGCGGCCATTGGGGGTTGCCGGCGCCCCGGCTACGCGAAGGGTTAAGGCTGATTATAATCCAAAATGCGGGATACTACATAGTATCCCGCATTTTTGTGAATTGTAGTGATTGAATATGAAAGCGCCCCGTTTCGTGTGGTTGGGACAGCCAGTGAAGTAATAAGGCATTGATACCACACACTGACGGGCTGCTCCTGTAGTTATCGAGTGATCGTGGATAAAAACAATCACACCATGTTGTAATACTTGGAAATGTACAACTAGGTTTCTCTCAGAACAGATCGGATAGACAATAGCAGCAGCAAAAAGGAGAGAGACCTATAACTGCCGAATAGAAACTGGCACATCAACGGTTGAGCGTACTGGAGCTGGTCCAGGCGCTGGACAAGTTCTTTCGCTTGGTCTTTCGCCCCACCGTCTACAAGACGGTAGGGGCTTTACAGCGCGACCTGGACGCCTGGCCGGTGCACTACAAAGCGTCCGCATCACAGCTATCGCAACCTGGGCAAGTGCCCTATTGATACGGGTCAATACCTATTTGGATGCTGTTCGCCAAGAAACCTAGTAGTACAATTTATGTCAGCCCACCACACCTTGTCTGCATCTTGCTCTGCATGTGTTCTACAACATGTGTCCGTAGAAACTGGGCGCTTGGTTCAACTAGCACACCTTTGGAGCTATAAGTTCCTACATCAATACCAAGTAGCAGTTTTGCCATAGGTCCTCCTTCCGTGGAAATCTGATCACTCCATGTCGAGCGAGTCCTCCTCAGTACACTTGGTCGAGACTTCTTTTGCCCTACCAAGATGAATAACCACCATCCAAAATCAGGTCCGTACCTGTGCAGTAACTAGCAGCATCTGATGCAAGGTACAGGGCTGCATAAGCGACTTCTTCCGGAGTAGCTAGCCGCTTCATAGGGGTCATATCCATCCAGATTTCGCCCCAGTTATCGGTATTGAGGCCTCGCTTGGTTAGTTCAGTACTGGTATAACCAGGAGAAACTGAATTTACCCGGATGCCCTTGTCCACCCATTCGATAGCTAGCGACTTGGTAAGATGCATCACGGCAGCTTTGGAAGCGTTGTAGGCTGCTTGAGGCTGCGGTCGGTTTACTACTGTCCCTGACATGGACGCTATATTGACAATTGAGCCGGTTCCGCGCCCAATCATGTGTCGTCCAACAGCGCGACAGCACCAAAATACACCATTAAGATTCAAGTTAATGACACGCAGCCAATCCTCATCAGAGGTTTCTTCGGCTGGGGTATTGATACAGATACCAGCATTGGCAACCAAGATGTCAATCTTGCCGAGCGCTGCCACGGCCTGGTGTACCATGTCATCAACTTCTACAGACTTGGTGACATCTGTCTGAATGGCAATTGCCTGGCGGCCTATACTACGGACTTCTACGGCCGCCTCCGCAGCAGCGGATGCGTTAATGTCAGCGATGGCTATATCCGCACCGTAGGCAGCGAAAAGCCGGACAATTTCTCGTCCAATGCCACCGCCACCTCCAGTGACTAATGCAACACGCCCCGTCAGATCAAATTGGTTTTTCATGCTTATTCTCCTTTTTGCTTGTCCATGGCTAGGTGGCACCTAGCCCCTGTATCGCACAAATTCTGGATGAAAACGCAGGTACATCTATTAACTATCCAACTAACCAATTGTGCTATTTTTCACGATATGTCCAAGGCGTTGACAGTTTTCTGGAACCATGTTAGCATTTGCTCAGGTTCTGAGCATTTGCTCAGAGTATATTAGGGTATTGGCGAAAAATCAAGCAAGCCGCCAAAACTCTGGGGATGCGATGAGTGATGAAAACCGGCTGCTGGTCAAGGTAGCCACGCTCTACTACAAGAATCGCCTGACACAAAACGAAATCGCCGATCGCCTTGGCATCTCACGTCAGAGCGTTGGCCGTATTCTCCAGCGCGCTCAGGAGCTTGGAATCGTCCAGATTAAGATCCATGCGCCAACCGCTTATGCGTCAGATTTAGAGTATTTACTGGAAACAGAGTTTAAGCTCAAAGAGGCTATTGTTGTTGAACCACTCACTGAGACCGATGAGGCGATCAAAGAAGCCATTGGTAAAGCGGCAGCTGATTTCATCCAACGCCGGCTAAAATCCGGAGACATCATTGGCCTATCCTGGAGTACAACGGTCTACCAGTGTGCACTGCATATGGAGCCGGTAAACGTCAGAGGCGTAACTGTAGTTGGTCTCAACGGTAGTCTCAATGTCACGACATACCCAACCCACGCTGAGTTTGTCATCCACCGTATGGCTGAAGCATGTGGGGGAACCCCAGTACTTCTGGCCGCTCCGATGTTTGTGGATCGTCCGGATATCAAACAGAGTCTGCTCACTGATTCCAAGATTGCTCAAGCGCTGGCACTAGCCCGTCAATCCAACTTTGCCGTTTTCGGCATTGGTGATCTTTCAGAGCAATCTTCCCCGTTTAAGGCTGGTTATGTGACTTTAGAGATGTTGGAGCACTTCAAACAACGAGGCGTTGCAGGCGATATCTGTGGGCGTTTTATCGACATCAACGGTAACCCGTGCCTCTCCGATATCGCAGAGCGAACAATAGCTGTTGAGTTGGAAGATCTCCGTAAGAAACCACTTTCGGTTGGCGTCGCTGGTGGTCTACGTAAAGCCAGAGCCATTCTTGGTGCGCTGCACGGTCAGTTCTGCAATGTACTCATTACCGATGCTTTCACTGCTCAAGTAATTCTTGAGTTGCAGGGTGTCCAGCCAGCAGCCGTTCAAAATTAACCCCTGAATTCTAGACATCACTAGCTCTGGCAAAAAGGAGGTGCATTGACAGCAATAGCAATAAAAGTAGGAGATTGCATCCACTTTAGCGAGTAGTTATCGCACAAATGAGGAGAGAGAAAACCATGTCACGTAAATTTGGGCGTCTCATCGGCTTGGTAGTTATTCTGATGATTGTGCTGTCACTGGTGCCTGCCAGCGTAAGTAGCCAAGGAACAACCTATCGTATTGGCTTGGCCTCGCGTGAGATTACAAATGACTATAACCGCGACATCATTGCTGGGGCGCAGCGTGTTGCTGACGCTGGGGGGCACACGCTGATCGTGGCAGATGGCCAAACTGATCCGCGCAAGCATAATGAGAACATCGAGAACCTGATCAACTCTGGCGTCGATGCCCTCATCATCCAGCTTGGTGATGCCCAACAGCTAGCACCTGTAGTGGCCAAAGCCGTTGAAGCTGGTATTCCTGTTGTCACTACGTCGGTTGGTTCGGTAACCCCTGGTGTTCTCACTGAAATCGGCGGTGATGAATCGCTGATGGCCGAGATGATGAATCGCGCGCTGCTTTCCAGCATTGACTACGCTGGTGATATCTACGTTTTCTGGGTGCCTGGCGCTCCGCTGCTAGAGACACGTAAGCGTATCCTAGAAGCCATGGTTGTCGACTATCCGCAGGTTACGTTGCATGAGATGCCCACTGAGCACAGCCCTGCCAGGGTTCAAACTCAGATGGAAGACATCCTTACTGCTAACCCTGAGCCAGGCAGCATCGCAGCAGTATGGGGTGCTTATGATCTGTTAGTCTCTGGTGCTGTGGAAGCCATCCGCAGGGCTGGCCGTACAGAGATCAAGGTCGCATCAATCGATGGTGATCGCATCGGCTTCCAGATGCTCATGGAAGAAGACAGCCCCTTCATTGCAACGGTGGTTCAGGATGTTCCGCGTATTGGGGAACTTGCTGCTGAGACTGTGCTAAAAGCCCTGAATGAGGGCGTGACTGAATTCCCAAGCCAGACCTTCACTGACTGCTGGCTGGCTACACGCTACAACGCGGTGGAATCAGCGGAGCTTCGTTGGGGTGAGACCGTCTGGGACGATCTTCGGATCGCACGGGCGGACGTAGAAGCACGCTGGCCGCAGACTCAGGAAGTGCTGGTCATCCATCCGGTGCTTCCCTAACTGATAGTCTCGCGGGTAGGGGGCATCCCCTCAGGACTGATGAGGGGATGCCCCATAGATCAGACAATCCAACCCTATTATTTCACAAGGTGATAGAAATGCCAGCAATCTTGGATGAACAGAAGCGCTTACGCGATGATGCGATATCAGCGTTTCCTCAACCCGGGAGCGATAACGTCTTGGAATGCCGGAACATCTGCAAAACCTTCCCAGGAGTTCTGGCCCTTGACCATGTCAACTTGAGTGTCATACGTGGCGAGATCCACGCTCTAGTTGGACAAAACGGCGCTGGCAAGTCCACCCTGGTGAAAATCCTGACTGGCGTCTATACACTTGATGAAGGGCAGATTCTGGTAGATGGGCAGGAGACCCGTATCACCAGCCCACAGGATGCAGAGAGTCACGGTATTGCGATCATCCACCAGGATCACCAGCTCGTAGCACAATTCGATGTCACCCGAAATATTTTTCTGGGTCACGAGTATGTCGGTCGAGCAGGGTTACTAAACCTGGCGGAGATGCGCACGGCTACAGCCGAAGTTCTGAAAATAGTGGGGGCCAATTTCGGCCCTGATGCCCTCATCCGGGATCTGAGTGTCGCCCAACGTGAGCAGGTTGCAATTGCTGCTGCTCTCCTACGCAAGCCTCGTATCCTGATTCTTGACGAACCAACTGCTTCGCTCAGTAGCAATGAGGTAAATCGGCTCTTTGAAATCATCCGGAACCTACGCACTCAGGGCGTGACCATCATCTATATCTCCCACCATCTTGATGAGGTTTTCCAGCTTGTGGATCGGATCACGGTCCTGCGCGATGGCAAGGTGGCCGGAACTATGGCAATTGGCGATACATCGCGTGCCGCGATCATCCGCTTAATGGTGGGCCGTGATCTGCGACAGTTGTACCCTAAGGAAGAACTACCTATCGGCCCGGCTGTCTTGGAGATCAGGAATCTCTCGCAGGGTGATGCCCTACATGGCGCGAGCCTGACTCTGCGTCAGGGCGAGATCCTGGGCGTAGCGGGCCTCGTTGGTGCTGGGCGTACAAATATGGCACTGGCTGTCTTTGGAGCATTGAACCGTACTAGCGGTGAAGTTTACCTAGCCGGCCAGAAGTCCGACCCTCGTTCACCTAGAGCTGCCAAACGCCAAGGTCTGGCCCTGATCCCGGAAGACAGACGTAGCGAGGGCTTAATCACAGATATGTCCGTTCGGGAAAATCTTACGCTCCCCAATCTTTCAGCGTGGACCACTATGGGTGTGCTGAAACTCCGGCAGGAGCGTAGTGTTGCAGCTGATCTGGTCAAAAAACTGCAGATTGCCACGCCCAACCTGAACCAACTTGCGCGTAACCTGTCGGGTGGCAACCAGCAAAAAGTGGTAATTGGCCGCTGGCTCACTGGTAATGCCAAGGTCTTTATCTTCGATGAACCGACAACTGGTGTAGATGTTGGGGCCAAGGTCGAAATTTATAAACAAATGACCGATCTCGCCCGACGGGGTGCGGCAGTGTTGTTCATCTCGTCCGACTTTGAAGAACTCATTGGTATGTCCGATCGGATAGCGGTAATGCTTAAAGGCAAGGTCATCAAGTGCTTTGAGCGAGGTGAAGTGAACTTGCATGACCTACTTTATTGGGCCACTGGCGGAGACAATAACAATAATGGATCGAGTCACGATTCAGCCGACGCCACAAAATCCGATAGACCCGAACAGATGGCACAGCCACAACCCTTAAACAGTCGCGCAGGACGCCTGTCGCAGTTCCAGCTAGGCAAGTTGCTCTCCCAGTGGGGAACTGCCGTTGGGATGCTCCTCGCTTTGTTAGTGATCGGCCTGAGCGCACCGGCCTTCTTTGCACCAGGTAACCTGTTCGATGTTCTGAAGCAAGGCAGTATATTGACCTTCATCGCATTAGGTCTAACTGCCGTACTTATTGCCGGCGGATTTGACATGTCCGCCGGCGCTGTCAGTCAGTTCACTTCCAACTTTGCCGCTGGCACTATTATCCAGGGTCTGGGCACTGGGGTTGCCGTGATCGCTGGTAGTGTGGCTGGCTTGATTGCTGGCATTGTCAATGGGCTGTTGGTGATTCTCTTCCGTATGCCTCCTTTTGTAGCCACCCTGGGAACTATGTTTGTAGTCATGGGTATAACCCTGCTATACAACGGCGGGCAGGCCCTAACTCTGTACGATCAACCGGTCTTCTTTTTCCTCGGGCAGGGATATATCGGTCCCCTACCGTTTGTGCTCGTGATCCTGATGCTGATGGTGGCTACACTACAAACTTTTTTCAAGCGCACCCGAACTGGGCTGCACATGTACGCCGTCGGAGAAAATCTTGCAGCAGCGAAACTACGTGGAATCAGCCAGCGACGAGCTCTCCTGCAATCATTTGCTATCGGTGGTACAGTGCTGGGGTTTGCAGGGGTTATCTTAGCTTCCTATAGCTATGGAGCATCTGCGCTGGCAACTGGCATGGACTTCCTGATCAGCGCTCTGGCGTCCGCTTTTCTCGGAAGCACGCTCTCCCGTACTGGTGAACTTGACATGATCGGGACGACTATCGCTGCAATGTTTCTAGCTTCGCTATCAAACGGCCTGATCCTGATGGGCGTCTCTAATCTGGCCCTACCGGGTATCCAGGGGAGCATCCTGATCTTATCTATCCTGTTAGGTGTGGTACATAAACGTGAGATCGGCCAGGTCACGATCTTCTAACAGCAAAAGGACCGTCTGATATGCAGACTCAACCGGTACTTCAAGCCAGCCGACAACCGGTGCTTCGCCAGCAGCTGGTGAACTTTTTGCGGACTTACGGCTCCATCATTGGCATGCTGTTGGTGCTTAGCATCTTCCAGATTCTCAAGCCAAACTTCTTTAGCCCAGCTAACGTTGGAGGGGTGCTGCGACAGAGCACAATCCTGGTCGTGATGTCAATGGGGTTGACCATAGCAATGGCCTTGCGCGGGGTTGATCTCAGCGTTGCTCAGATTGCAGATGTCACAGGCCTAATGGCTGCAGCCTTGATAATTCACGATCAGCCAGTTTGGCTTGCCTTTTTAGGACCGCTAGCGCTAGCGTTGTTGATTGGCAGCCTTAATGCATTCTTGATGGCCTATCTGGGCGTGCCAGCCATCATCGGTACGCTCGGTATGATGTTCATCATCAGAAGCGGGGAGCTAATCTATACGCGGGGGTCTGAACCGCAGATTTTGTTCACATTGCCACGCGCAGTCACGGCGGATTTCTTTTTCTTAGGGCAGGAATCGATCGGCCCTATACCTGCCCTCATCGTATTGGCCATTGTCATGTTTGCAATAGCTTATGGACTGATGAACTTTACCGCCTTTGGTCGTTATGCTAACGCAGTGGGTAGTAATGTGCGTGCATCTTACCTGGCCGGTCTGGACGTACGGCGTGTTTTTGGTACGGGTTTCATCATCAGCGCTCTAATGGCAGCTGTGGCTGGGGTGGCTTTAGTTTCGCGGACTGGGATCGCCGCTCCGCGTGGTGCTGAGCCTTATCTGCTGGACGCATTTGCTGCTGTGTACCTTGGTACATTAGCTTCACCACGCGGCAAAATGAACATTCTTGGCACCGTGATTGGTGCGCTCTTCGTGTCGTTTCTCGGCAATGGCCTGACTCTCATGGGCCTAGGTGCGCCGTATCGCTACGCCCTGAATGGGGCGTTCATCCTGCTGGCAATGGCCATCGGTGCATTGCGTCGCGAACACTAAACTCGTTACTCACTATCTAAAGGAGGTTGCTGGCATGACCCTGGTTATTGATGCTCATAATCACATCGGAATTCGGCATGGGGCAAAGCAATTGGGTGCTGATCTAGTTGCCAAGATGGATGCTGCTGGTGTGGATAAAGCTGTGATTTTCCCTTTCTTGGAAGGGAACTTCACCAACGATCCGATCAAGGAAGCCTATGATCAATTCCCCGACCGCTTGATTCCGTATTGTTCTGTTAATCCCTGGCAGCCAGATGCAGTGGAAGAGATACGTAAATGTGTCGAGGACTGGGGTTTTAAGGGTCTTAAGCTGCATCCAACGATCAATGGTTTTCATCTCTCCGATCACGGCTTGGTTGATCCGCTATTCTCCGCAGCTCGCGATTTGCATATTCCCATCATTGTCCATGGGGCCAGTGACTTGTACAACTCCCCACCGGAATTTGCGGAAATGGCCAGGGCTTTTCCACAGGTACCACTGATGATGGCCCATATGGGCTTCTTCTGGTCAGTCGACCAAGCGATTGACTATGCTAAGGAGCTACCGAACCTCTACCTTGAGACGTCCCGTGCTCCGATCTTCGAGATCGCCGAAGCTGTCAAACGGCTCGGTCCTGAAAAAGTCATCTGGGGGACAGATTCGCCCTTTGTAGACTACGAATGGGAATTTAAGAAGATGGAGCGCGCTACGCCTTCCCGTACAGGTTACGAGAAGATTGTTGGCGGTAATCTAGCTGCACTCCTTGGTATTGCCTGATCCTGCCTTGCCACAATTACACCAACCTCCCGGCAAGACTTGCTTCAAGCGACCCTTGCTGGAAGGTTGGTGTTCGTTTATCGGTTTACTGGTTCGATGCCTTTGACTACCCAAGAAGCTTGTTTGTTCTAGAAATGAGCGGACATAGATTTGTGGACTCACTACAGGCCCAGATTGCAGTTGTAGCGTTCACAAAGCCTCTTTGCTGTTCCCCTGTCCATCCCCTCTCCTCACCCTGGCGCCCCAAACCACCTCCGAGCAGGGTACTTGCACCGTCCTTATGGGCTACCATTCCCCCAGCAAGAAGGTTACCCCACAGATGATCCACCGGCAGCACCCGCAGACTGGGCTGCGCCACCTCTTTGATCAACCGTTCCTCGCCCTCCAGCATCGTACATGCAGTCGTCCCATTACCACATACCGCACGGGTGTAAGGTCACGGAGATAAAAGAGCTGGCTTGTGACTGAAAGCAGTGCGGTTGTGCGGCAAGGCGACCTTTAGAACCTGAACCGTTCTGGCCTGTTGTACATAACGAGTGCAGCCAGAGGTATCGCTTCGTGATGTACAATACCAGGAACTCACAGCAGGGATGTTCGCTCTGGGCAGACGCCCGATCGAGAGTACCCCGTTATACTTGGAACCGACTCACCAGAAAAGGATGAGGACCCATCGCAGGAGAACAGGAATACCTGCGGTGAGGAGGCTGGCCATGAACAACGCATCGGCCCAATTTGACCTGGAAGCCCAGATTGCTGATCTCAAAGCTGAAACCTTTATGGGCATCGCCTTGTTTACTGGTGCGGTGAGCTATCTCTGGCTGGCCTGGACAGCTTGGCCAACAAACGCAGCCAGAGTGTCTGTGTCCTCCTGGGCGGGGAGCCTTATTCTGGTTCTGAGCGTACTTGCCGGACTGACAATGCACTATAAGCGTCTGTCAGGAGCCTACCAGATGTTCGTCACGGGCACATTGGGTAGTACCGTCTGTGCCGCCATCACGCTCGGGACTGCTGATTCGCTCTACCTGTTGCTGATTCCCGTGGTGTTTGCCAACGCCCTGCTGGGAAAACGTCAATTGCTCGTCATCTCCGGTCTCAGTGTATTGTTCCTGATCATTTTGGAGCCAACCGTGTCAGGGACAGCTTCTTCCGGTAACATCACGCTGACAGCCAAATACCTATTTATCGCGATAGCCATACTCCTCTCCAGACACGGCCTCAATGTTGCACTTGAATGGGCACTGAACGGTTATAGAGAGGCCGAACATAATAAAACGCTTGCCCAGGAACGCCAGGCTGAGTTGAAACGGGCGCTAAAAGCGCTAGATACAACCACTTACAATCTGGAGCGTGCCAACTATTCCCTGGCTATTGCCCGCGATCAGGCAAACGAGGCCCGACGGCTTAAGCAGCAATTCACACAGAATATCAGCCATGAGCTGCGCACCCCATTGAATCTTATTGTCGGTTTCACCGAAGCCATGGTCCAATCCCCAGAACACTATGGAGTTCCACTACCGCCAGCCTATCAGCGCGATCTCGTCATCGTCTATCGCAATGCGCTCCATCTCCAGGGGCTGGTAAACGATGTTCTTGACCTGGCCAGGATCGAGGCGGCACGACTGGGCCTGTCGACCGAAGAAGTCGAAGTCGCCACGGTGGTGGAAGAGGCCGTCCACGCTGCGCGGCAGCTTGTTGAACAGCATGGCCTCGAATTACGGGTGGAAATTGAACCAGACCTCCCTGTCATGACCATTGATCCTGTCCGTATCCGGCAGGTGCTTTTCAACCTTCTGAATAACGCGGCGCGCTTCACTGAACAGGGCAGTGTCACCGTCAGAGTCCGCAGGAAGAACCATGAACTGCAGTTCAGCGTCGAAGACACCGGTGTTGGCATTCCTCCCACAGAGCTATCCAGAATCTTTGAGGCCTTTCACCAGGTCGATGGTACTACCCAAAGGCGTCACCAGGGCACAGGATTAGGGTTGACCATTAGCCGCCATCTGGTGGAGTTGCATGGTGGGCGCATCTGGGTCGAGAGTCAACTGGGTAAGGGTAGCGTTTTCCATTTCACACTGCCGATTCGCCACGGTACGCGGCCACGTCCCGAAATGCAGGACAGCCCCCAGGAAAGTAAGCGAGATTCTACCAGGCCTGATCAGAGCCGGTTACTCCTGACCATCACACGCAGTCCCGCTGCCGCCGGCTTGATTGAACGATATATCCAGGGCTACCGAACCATGATTGTGGAGGATTACCAACAAGGCCGGCAGGTTGCAGAAAAGATGGTTCCACAAGCTGTGCTGTTCGACACTTCTTCTAATCCCCGCTCAGCGCAGGAGCTAGATCGGCTTGCTCAAGAATGGGGCTTGCCAAGTACAACACTTATGGCCTGTCCTTTGCCCGGTGAGGAGCGCCTGCGTCAGCATGCCACTGCTGAGGGCTACCTGGTTAAGCCTATCTCGCAGCAAACCTTATGGATGGTACTCCGTCGCTTCGAAGAAGATATTGACCGGGTGCTTGTTGTTGATGACGAACGAGACTTTGTCCGGCTTATGAGCCGTATGCTTGACCATCCCCTTCGACGCCATCAGGTGCTAACCGCTTATTCGGGACAGGAAGCATTGAAAATGGTCGGGCATTTTCACCCCGACCTGATCTTGCTGGATGTTAAACTCCCTGATATGGACGGTTTCCAGGTTATGGAGCGGATCCGTGCAAACCCCAAAACCAGAAACATCCCTATTGTATTTGTCTCTGGGCAGGACGAAATGGACACGCTCGAAGTGCTTCGCGGGCCAATGACTGTTTACAAAGCTGCAGGAACCTCGCCAGGGGAGCTTATCCAGTGGATTCAGGGCATTCTGAATACATCCATCGCTCTTCCCCTGGCCCAGTTAGAGCAACCGCCAATCTCCACTCGCTGGTGAGTGATGTCTCAGTTCAGGTTAAGCGCGTCAAGCGCGTCAAGTAGATCCTCTTCTGTAATCGGCTTTTCTAGAAAATCCGCAGCCCCAAGCAGGAGGGCCAAATCCCTTTGCTTAAGCACACTACATACGATAATGGGAATATCGCCTGTTTCAGGGGTCTGGCGTAACATTCTCATCAAATCCCACCCGTCTTGCTGCGGCATCATCAAATCAAGGGTAATCACCGCTGGCCGAAAGCGCCGAGCTTGATCAAGTGCTTCCTCCGCAGTTCTGGCGACAAGAACCTGATACCGATGCGAGATCAGCCAGCGCCTGAACAGATCGAGCACGTCCTCATTATCGTCTACGACCAGTATCGTTGTGCGGAGCACAGGCGGTAACTGCAATTCAAAACCGTGCAACGACTCTGCTGAAGTCAATAAAGAGATGCGGCTGTTACCTAATGCGGCAATCTCAGCCAATGACTGCACCTTTTGTTCAGCCGTTGCCTGGACCTCAGACGTAAGCAGTATAGGCGGCTGACTCTCCACGGTAAGTGCAATGTGGTTCACCTGATCGCTGGCAGATAAGTGCAGGGTGGCTTTGTGAATGCGTTCAACCAGATAACCAAGGGCGCCAAGTAGCACCTGGCGCAACAGGCCGCGATCAATGGCAATCTCCGGTAAATTGTCTCCAAGGGCAACAACGGCTTCTAACTCTCGTTTTCTAAACACATCACTCAGCACTTCCAACGCATCACGGACCACCTGGGGAATGTTGGTCTGCGGCTGATCTTCCCTGATTCGGGATGTTTCCACTTTCAGAAGCTGATACCCTGCCTCTTTGTCTGGAGGTAGTAGGGTGTGTTCTTCGCCCGGCTCGACGGAAGAAAGCGCTCCTATATAGCGGTCCCAAAGGATTCTGGCGACATCATCAATTGCAGATTTCTGTACGCGGAAGTATTGCCGCCGGCTAATCGACAGTCGCTTGGCAACAGATTGTGAGTCCAGCCCTTCGATGTAGCGGAGAGTTAGCAACTGGTAACGTCGCCAGGCATGTGAAAACGGGGGAGTATTAGGCCCTGGGGCGAGTTCTTCAACCGCGTCAAGCAATATCTGGTGGAGCTTCCAGCCGCGTTCTTTCAGGCTCAGCGCATCATCCCGGAAGATCACAGGTATCAGTGGATGCGTGCGGAGGTAAACCAGATCGTAGAGATTCTGGTAAGCATCCGCAACATATGTGGCAAAGTCGTGGAATAACACCGGCATGATAGCGCCTTAGGCTGGCTCAACAGGACTGCAGCATCTTAGCAACAGCACTCACAGCAAATTGGGCAAAGCCACATGGCACACTCTGGCACTATGGTGACACTAGAAGGGCGTTACAGCCATAGTTTAGCTTTCAGCACCTATGCTAGTGTAATTATGCACCATGGTAGCGCGTTACAGGATAGGCCGCAGCACTTCAGCCTGGCCGTGAGGATCATTCCTACGAAAAGAGGTCAAAGTCTGCCTATCTCTGTACCTTTGTCCGGCCACAATTCAGGCAGAGATTCCGCAATCGTGACTCAAACTTTAAGGAGGAGCGCATGTCCAGTCGAAAAGTCTTGTTTACGATCCTGGTTCTCGCCTCACTGCTCGTTCCTGCGATCTCGACCAATGCCCAGGAAAAGGTGCAGCTAAGCTGGATCACCGATCTGCCAGGCGCTGAGGAAGTTGCTGCGCGCTTTACGGAACTCAACCCCAATATCGAGGTTCGCGTCGATAAGGTGACTTTCCGCGAAGTATTCCAGCAGAATCAGATCCGCCTGGGTTCCGGCGCACCTGAGCCTGACATTGTCAGTGTAGACGCGCCGGTGGTGGCTTCGTACGGCTACCGGGGATGGCTGCTCCCATTGGATGATTACTTCTCCCAAGAGCAAATTGACGAATGGGTGGATGCCCTGTATCTTTCCAGTCTCTACAATGGTCAACTCCTGGCCCCGCCGATCTGGAACTCGACCCAGGTGATGTATTACAACGCCGATCTGTTGAAGGCCGCTGGGATTACCCCGCCAGCACCTGATGAGCGGTGGACGTGGGAGAAAGTCACCGAAGTTGCGCGCCAGGTAACCCGCGATGAGAACGGAGACGGGGTTAACGACGTCTGGGGTCTGCAATTCGGACAGTACAACCGTATCTATCAGCTCCAGCCGATTGCCCAGAGTCTACCAGCCCCAGTCATTGGCGAAGATGGCCTGACCGTGAAAGGCATCATCGACTCAGAAGAGTGGATCAAGGCCTTTACCTGGTTCTACGATCTCCATAACACCTGGAAGGTTTCGCCTCAGGGTTCGATCAGCACCGGGGAACTGTTCCGGAACGGCCAGCTGGCCCTGTATGTTGATGGCGGCTGGATGATCGGCCAGTTCATCAACGACCCGCTGGACTTCGAATGGGGAGCCGCGCCACACCCGTACTGGGAGGGTGGCGAGATTAAAGTCCCCGGCGACAGCTGGCATCTTGGTGTGAACCCCAACAGCCTGCACACCGCAGAAGCGATCGAATTCGTCAAGTTTGCCTCCAGTCTGGAAGCTGGGCAGATCTGGTATGACGTATGGGGCGTTTGGCCTGCCCACGAGGAAATGCTTGAGGCCATGATCAATGATCCGGCCAACCAGGACTGGCCTAATCTGGCCTTCGTGGTGGCAGCCAATGAAGCGCAGTATACCGAACCGCGCCCGCTGACCGTTGGTTACCTCGAATATGAGGAAATTCTCTCCGACGCATTCGAGGACATTCGCAATGGCGCAGATGTGGCCGAGACACTCTCCTTTGCTGCAGACCGCATTGAGCGCGAAATGGACAAGTATCGCCAGTAACTCTGGTCCCGATCATGGTGCACAAAACGAGGGGCAGGGTAGCCTGCCCCTCAGTTCTCAAAAGTCTTGAGGCTAAATTTCTGTTTTTCAACCATTAAGGGTTGTCGTGCCACAATATTTCACGCCATTGCCATAGATGAGCATGTCCAGAACTCTTATAGGAGACAGCCAATGATACAACAGGTGAAACGGGTTAACCTGGCTCCATACCTGTTTTTGTTTGCGGCTATTGTTCTGCTCATTGTGTTCCGCTATATCCCCATGATCGCTGGCTTCCGGGAGGCATTCTATTCCAATGCCCTTAGCCTTACCGGGGGGCGAATATACGTCGGGCTAGACAACTTCGCCGACATCTTTGCAGACCCGGTGGTGGCCAAATCGTTCAGCACAACACTGGCGTTCAGCCTGGTGGTGAATCCGCTGCAGGTTGCCCTGGCGCTCCTGCTGGCTCAGCTTATCAATCAACGCGTGCCAGGCATTGCAGTTTTCCGCGCTATTTACCTCATTCCCGTGGCCATCTCAATGAATGTCACGGCGATCGCCTGGGGGCTTGCACTGGATCGCAACTATGGCCTGGTCAATGGTCTGTTACAGACGATCGGGCTTCCGCGCCAGCCTTTCCTGGGCCATCCCAGCCAGGCGCTCTGGTCAATCATTGGCATCATTAGCTGGATCGGCGTGCCATACTGGAGTCTGTTCTTTCTCGCCGGTCTACAGGCAATTTCCCAGGATGTACTTGAGTCGGCTTACATCGATGGCGCCAATGCCTTCCAGACCTTTCTCTACATCAAGTTGCCACTTCTGCGCCGGGTGATTGCCTTCGTTCTCGTCACCGACACGGTAACCAATTTCACTCTCTTTGCCCCTGTGTATCTGTTGACACGTGGCGGCCCCCAACTCTCCACCCATCTGGTCATGTATGAAGCCTGGCGTCGTGGGTTTGTTTACGGCGACATTGGTACAGCCGCCGCTATGGTCTCTGTGCTGCTTATTATCGTGATTGTCGTGGTGCTGGTCGAATTTGCCGTGCTGCGGCCTCAGCACTAGCTTAGGAGAAAGCGTCATGTCCACCTACAGCGCCTCCCGCCCGGTTTCCGGAACGCTTACACGCACGGTGATTGTCAGCCGCTTGAATAAGCTCTGGCGGCTGCTGACGACCTATTTCTTGCTGATCACCATCGCGATCATGGTGATTCTCCCGATCTCGTGGATTATCGCGTCCTCCTTCACCACCCGTGAGACAGTATGGAAAAACGTACTGCCATTCTCGTGGCGCGCTTTCATCCCTGAGCAGTTTACGCTCGAAGGTTATGTCGCCATCTTCGAAAAGGGCTTTGGACAAGCCCTGCTCAACACATTCTTTCTGGGAATTGTGACGGTAGTACTGAGCGTGGCCATCTGCGCGGCGGCCGGTTTTGCTTTTGCGCGGCTAGACTTTCGTGGAAAGAACATCCTGTTTGGCTTTGTGGTCTTTAGCTTCATGGTTCCCGGCGACATCAACATTATTCCGTCCTATATTTTGATCAGCAGTCTGGGCTGGCTCAACACATGGCAAGCCCTGATCGTTCCCGCGCTGTCCAGCGGGGTTGTCATCTTCCTTTTTCGGCAGTTCTTTTCGGAGATTCCGCAGGAAATCCTGGATGCTGCGCGGGTAGACGGCGCCTCCTGGTTTCAGGTCTTCACCCGAATCGTGCTGCCGCTATCCACACCGGTCATGATCAGCGCCAGCGTGCTGATCTTTCTGGGACAGTGGAATAGTTTCTTCTGGCCACTGCTGGTAGCGCCTGTGCCTGAGATGCGCGTGGTCCAGGTGGCAGTCTCGATCATCGGTGTGGAGCAACAGATCTACCTGTGGGAACAGATGTTTGCCAGCACCACCCTGGCCCTGCTCGTGCCGGTGCTGCTTATTCTTCCGTTCCAGCGCTACTACATCAGCGGCATCATGGGTTCTGGTGTGAAAGGCTGAGCAATGCGCCAGAACCGAAAGTTATTGATCCATTTGATTGCGGCTTATAGCCTGGTGGTTCTGGCAATGACCATTGAGAACAATGCCGCTTTGATCGCGATCAGCCAGCCTGAGCTAACGCCAACAGCCGCGCCTACAGCCGGGGTTGTGCCTGGGTGGCAAATCACAACCATCAACGAAGTCTATAACCCCGCCGGGCAGTTCTACACTTACGCACCTTCAGTGATGGTTGATGGAGAAATCGAGCGCATCTGGACCTGCCACAACAATGTGGAGGGCCAGATCAAAGACCACATTTACTACACTGAGCGTGTTGGTGATGCTGTTGTTGTATCCAGGTCGGTATTGTCGGCTGGGCCAGCCGGAGCGTGGGATAGCTATCACGTCTGTGATCCCTCCGTGATCACCGGAGAGTTTCGGTATCAGGGCCAGGCTTACTCCTATGCGCTGTTCTACCTGGGGAACGATGTTGATGCCAGCCTCCATAACCAGATCGGTGTGGCTTTCGCTAACGATCCGGCGACTGATTCCTGGGTCAAATATCCAACGCCTGTCATTGCCTATGATGGCCACCAATGGGGCGTCGGTCAGCCTTCCGCCATCTCACTGGGCGGTGGACGGGTGCTGTTGTTCTATACCAAGGGACACGATGCAACAATCACCTTTCGCCAGATTCTTGATCTGAGTGACATGGATAGCGGCCCGTCTTACGAAGGTGAAGCTATGTCTCTGACCAACCTTGGGCTGACGGGCCACAATGGCCGCAGTGATTATCTTAACAACATCGACGTCGTTTTTGTCCCACAGCACGACCGATTCTATGTTGTCCGCGAGCAGCACCCCTACCCACGTGATTATCCGAATTACATCGGGCAAAGCCTCCAACTGGTCAGCATCTCTGCAGAGCGTATTTGGCGGGGTGGCGGTCGGTGGACAGTCGAGGGCGAAATCTCACCCGAGATCACCGGGTTAGCTCGTAATCACAATGGTGGAATTGCCCGTACACCGCAGGGAACCCTTCCTGATCCAGCGGTGCTGCGGATTGTTTTTTCTGATAGCTGCGCCGCATCCCCGGAGTGTGTGCAGGCCGAGTGGACCTATGACCTCTGGGAAGCGATAGGCGTCTTGAATGACTAAGCGCCAGACAAAGTCGATTCATCCATAAGGGAGGCCAACTGTATGACTACGAAAATTATCCTTGACACAGACATTGGCTCTGACATTGATGATGCGGTCTGCCTTGCCTACTTGCTCGCCCAACCGGAGTGTGAATTATTGGGTATCACCACGGTCAGCGGCGAAAGCACCAAGCGTGCGATGTTAGCCAGTGTGCTCTGCCAGGCGGCCGGGAGGGACATCCCCATTTTCCCCGGTGTAGAACAGCCACTACTCGTTGAGCAACGACAGCCTGTTGCGCAGCAGGCCAAGGCTCTAACTAAATGGCAACATACGGTTGATTACGAAACCGGCGAGGCGCTTAATTTTCTGCGTCGGACCATCCGCCAGCATCCCGGCGAGATTGTGTTGCTCACCATCGGTCCGCTCACTAACATTGGGCTCCTTTTTGCCAGTGATCCGGAGATCCCTACCCTGCTTAAGGGGATGGTCATGATGGGTGGACGCTTCGTTAACCCCATCCCGGATCTCCCGCTGACTGAATGGAATATTATGCTTGATCCTCATGCGGCGGCTATCGTGTTTAAGAGTCCGGTGCCAATCCGAGCCGTTGGCCTTGATGTAACGCTCCAAGTCGCGATGGATCCTGTGGCGGTGCGCCGACAGTTTAATACTCCTTTGTTGCGACCGGTGCTGGATTTTGCCGAAATTTGGTTTGAAGAACGCGATCGGATCATTTTCCATGACCCGCTGGCCGGACTCACAATTTTTGAACCCGATCTTTGCCGCTTTGAATCGGGTCGGATCGATGTTGAGCTGGTCAGCGAGCGACTGCTTGGCCTGACGTACTGGCAGCCGGGTGGTGAAGGGCGCCATCAAATCGCCACAACAGTTGACAGTGCGCGTTTCTTTGAGCGTTTCTTCTCTGTGTTTCAGCGATGACAGGATGTCTCACCAGGCTTTGCCAGTAAGCATGTATCAGGGAGATGCCCGATGTCGAAATCGCCGACAGCAACGCTTCAGCGGAAAGGTGGCAGATGGCCCCGATTTCGCTTGCTGATTTTTATCGGCATAGTGCTCTGCCTCGGCGCTGGAGGATATATCCTGTTTCAGCAGGCTAACAGAGATAGATCACCTTGTCCGCGGCCATTGACCGTCACTCCACCGCTCCAGTACCCTGTGCCGGTCATTCTGGACACTGATTTTGCTGAAGATGTGGACGATGTCGGGGCGCTGGCCATCTTGCATGCAATGGCCGATAAAGGACAGGCAGAAATTCTGGGCGTGATGATCTCTAGCGGTAACCGCTTTGCTCCGCGTGCAGTCGATACGATCAACACATATTATGGTCGCCCTGATATCCCTGTTGGGGTAGCCTGGGAACCTGTCGTTTCTCCTGAATCAAGGTACACCTTTGAGCTAGCTTTTGATTTTCCCAATGACATCGTTGGTGTCCCTGAAGCAGTTGACTTGTATCGTGAGATCTTAGCCCAGCAACCGAATGGCAGTGTCACAATTGTGAGTGTCGGATTCCTCACTAATCTCAGAGCCTTGCTTCGTTCGGAATCTGACGCGCATAGCGTACTGAACGGCAGTGACTTGGTAGCGGCTAAAGTCCGCCAGTTGGTTGTTATGGGAGGGCACTATCCTGATTCAAGCCAGCATCCAGCCGGAAAGGAGTACAACTTTGCGCTGGATTCTGTAGCCACTTATGATGTAATTCCCGACTGGCCCACACCGATCATTTTCGTGGGATTTGAAGCAGGCGTGGATGTTGTGACAGGCGTTCCGCTTCAGACCGATACCCCGGAAGATAATCCTGTCAGGCGGGCATACTGGCTTTTCAATCGCGGTGCGGGGCGGAGTAGCTGGGACCTCATAACGGTCTATGTTGCTGTTCAGGGCAGTTCAGAGCTGTGGGCAATCTGCCCTGGCGGATATAACGAAGTGTCGGCGAATGGTAGTAATCGCTGGATAGATTCCCCGCAGGGAAACCATGGTTTTCTGGTTCAACTGGGGGCCAGGGAACAGATTGAAAAACTCTTAAACGATCTACTGATCCAGCCTCCCCGCTTGGTAGAGTAAGAAGAAGCGGATTACAGGCTCTCGTACTTTGTCTGCCTGTCTTGCCGAGGAGAAAAGAAACTCTATGTCTCCCACGACGCAGATCGTGTTTGATACTGATATCGGGACCGATATCGATGATGCGCTTGCCCTCACGTTAGCCCTCGCCTCACCAGAAATAGATGTAATCGGGGTCACTGTTGTTGATGGCGATGTTGATACCCGAGCGCAGATCGCAGCTCGTCTGCTGGGGTTGGCTGGTCGCCCGGATATTCCCGTGTTTAAGGGACGGTCTACCCCCCTGGGACCGGGACACATGCCTACCTGGCTTGGACATGAAGGGCAGGGACTATTAGACGTGCCCTCCGTCGGTCAGGATGCGCGTATCTATGAAATCCCTGCCGCAGATTGGTTAATTTCCGAAGCGAAGCAAAGGTCATATCACCTTGTCGCTGTTGGCCCATTTTCCAATGTTGCTGTAGCTGTTCAAAAAGATCCAGAGTTTCCGCAGAGGGTTCAACATCTGACCGTCATGGGTGGGTTGGTACACCCTGAGACCCTACCTGCCCCCTGGCATGTGTTCCTACAGGCTAATAACCTCCCTCCGGCCGCCGTCGATCATAACACAGCCTCAGATGTCACTGCTGCGGCCATCGTAGCGCGTGCCGGGTTCTCAATGACCTGGGTAACAGCAGAGATTACGTTTTGCACGCCGCTACATCGCAGGCACGTCCAGCGCATTAAGGACACGCAATCCGCCTTCGGTCAGGCTCTGGCCCGGATGCTTAATATCTGGGAGCGACAGGTTCATCATGCACTTTTAGAGAATCCTGGGTACCCGAATCCCGTTCCCCCAGATTCAGCAGCATATCTGCATGACCCTCTGGCTCTGTCCTCTCTCTTTGAATCCAGTACCCACTGGCTGGTCTGTAAGCCGCATAACCTGCGTTTTTCGGGGGAAGGCAATCTGTTTCACATACGTGAGGAAGACACAACAACGGCTGAGGCAATCCATTCTGTCTCAGTTTCGGTGGATAACACGCGCTTTGAGAACTTCTTCCTTGAGCGGGTCACAGGCTATCTGGAGCAGTTGCCAAACTGATCCGTAAGACAGTCCTGCTTCCAAAACCGTGTTGCTACGGTCCGCCATTGGCAGTGCCTTCTTTCTCGCCTTCCTGCCCCAATCCAACGCTCAAACAGTTAATCAAAGCGTGCCAGCACGCTTGTGGGTAGGAAAAAGAGTCCTGCCCTATCCCGCCTTATCCTGCCTTTCCTGTAGTCACTTTACCCATCCCACACCACCGCGCCAACCTGTAGCGCCGCTCAGCCCGCCACCACACACATTCCTGCCGGATCGAAATCCGCTCGTTAGCACTGGTACACGGCCTACCATCAAGCGTCAATTCGTACAGGACATGCTCATTGCGGTCCACGCCCCGGAATAGATAGCGCGGGGTCTCCGGCGTGATCAGGTCTTCGATAGCCTGCCCGCGCTCTCGTCCCCGGCGCAGGAACCGTGCCCAGTCATTCACGCTGGCGAAGTAGCGCCGCTCCTCCCAGTGGTCCCTGCCAAAGGCGAGCTGCCTTTCCGGGCAGCTTCCAGCACGGTTCTCAGCAGGTCGGAAGGCGCGGACTTCCTTCGCCGCCGCAACCCGCGCCTTACGGGATTGTCCCTTGTGCGGATGCTGGCGGATTAACCGGACACGGTAGACATTGCTGCTCTGCCAGCGGATGCGTACTTCATTGTGGCGGGTCAGGTAGGCGTAGGCATGCGCTGGCAAATAGTCAACAATACGGTCATCCTCACGGGGATCGACCGCCGTTTGTGTGTAGGAAGGGATCACGCTGATGATCCGGGCCAGGATGGCTTCCCAGCCCCATAACGTCTCGCGGGTGCAGGCAAACAGCTTGCACAGCGTAGCGCGGGCGATCTTGGGGTTCTCACGGTGAGCCAGCCAGGCCGCGTATAAACGCGCCTTGAAAACTTTCAGCGAGTCATCAAGACGCAGGTAGACAGGGCGAACGCCGGGGTAATTGGTGCTTAGCAAATTCGGGTTCGTACTCAGTCCTAGACGGGTGATGGTTTTCACTACACGAATATAGCCGCGCAGCCAGACCCGTCCATCCCCGGATAGTCCCCAAAAGATGTCCGCCCCCTGCTGCAGCAGGCGATTAAAATGCCGCCGCGAATGGCGAATGCCCGCCGCCTCCAGGGCCGCGTAAAGCGTTTGGCGGTCAGTCCAGCCGGGAACGCCGAAGTAGTGGCGCAGCACCAGCCAGATCCGCAGCTCCGCCGCCAGATTCAGCCCGATGGCCAGACGGCCCAGTTCCGGATCGACCCGGACTTCCAGCGGCAGCCGCTCCTCTGTTTCCGGCGGCAGACCGCGCACGCGACGGGCATAGTCGGCGTCCCAGTGATGCACCACCCGTGGCGCAGTATCCTCCTCCTGCGGCTCCTCGCCCGCGGGGGGCGCCGGTCGCCTATTCGCCCGCGCCTGACACAGCCGACTTAGAACAAATGTTCGTTCTTCATCGTTAAAATTAGCCGCCAGTCCCCGGACCAGCGGCTCAATCAGCGGGTGGTAGCTGGCGTAACGCGCCAGCGCCGCGGCAATGAACACCCGGTCGCCGCGGCCCTCCTCCAGCATCGCTACCAGTTGCCGGATCGTGGCTTCAGCCCGATCGGCGGGGTTTGCCTGCCTTGATTCTTTCTGGTAGCATACAGATACGCACACAGCGCGACGCAGCCTTTCCGCCAAAAAAGACCGGCGTCCGGGCTGGTGCGGGTATCGCCGCTCATCAGAGGACGGGCCCGACGATGATGAGCATCCCCCGGAAGGGGCGGCGGCGTAACGGTCGAAAGCGTGCCAACTTTCCACGACCGGGACGACCACCGCCTCTTCTCATTTGAGAAAAGCCCGGACGGCTATTCAGTTCAATTCAGGCTTGAAGGGCGACATGGAGAGGCCAGGGCCGTGCCCGCCCAGGCCAATCAGGCGCAAAAGCGCTGCAAAGACAACTTGCAGTGCTGCAGAACCTGTGCTATAGTCTGTATATAGTAGGGTACAAACTACAGCAGGTCGCCCAGCCTGCCACAGAGAACGCCGCCGCCAACGGCGTTTTTTGTTTCCCCTTGCGGGGAAGTGCGAGCAATGTAGCACACATTCCCCGCTCTGGCAAATCGCCGCATTCTCTCAAGGCAAATGCGACTCAGCGAAACGAGCGGGCGTGAGCATGTCGAGTGAGAGATGCGGGCGCCGGTGGTGATAGTAGTCGAGAAAAGCATCGGCGTACTGCTGGGCCAGCTCCAA
>JABLXG010000029.1 GCA_013178165.1 Anaerolineae bacterium | reverse complement strand
AACCTGCTCAAACAGGATAAATCCGTCAAAGTGGGTATCGCGGCCAAACGCAAGATGGCCGGCTGGGACAATGACTATCTATTCCGCGTGCTATGCCCAGATTAGAGAAGCACATGCGATTGCCCTACCACGCCGGGCCTGCCAGCGATCAGATCTGAAAGGTTTTGCCTTTCTCCGTCAGGCCGATGCTGCGCGCTTTGCCTGGCTCACGGACAATCAGGTCCCAGGCCTGGAGGTGATCCAGGTGGCGGACGACCGATGATGGCCAGGCCAACCCGCACCCCTCGGCAATCTCACGCAGCGTAGGCGACCAGGGATGAGTCGCCAGGTACTGGCGAATAAACTTGAAGATGGCCAGTGTGGTTTCCATCCATCCCTTCCTTTCTTCCCTGTACCGTTGACCGTTGCTCAAACGGCATCCTAACATGGAACAAATGTTCTGTCTATGCAGGTCACGGTTATAATAAGGTTAGAAAAAGGTTGATTCTGCTGTTGGATGAAAAATAGACGCCGGTCATTCCTGCTGCAGGGCGACAACCGGCGGCAACCGCGCCGCCCGCACCGCAGGCAACGCCCCCGCCCCCAGCCCCACCAGCACGGCCAGCAGCACGGCGAACAGCGCCAGTTCCGGCGGGATGACGATCAACCGGTTGCCCACCTGCGAGAGGTCGAAGGGCAAAAAGCCGGGGCCACCCTGGCCCTGCGGCATGGCGGCGAGCGCCCCGTTGATCGCGTTTTGCAGGGCGTAGGCCGCGCCCAGCCCGGCCAGACCGCCGCTCAGCCCGACCAGCATGGCTTCGATCAGGAAGATCAGCAATACGTCGCGGTCGCGTGCGCCAAGCGCCTTCATCACCCCGATCTCGCGGGTGCGTTCCAGGATGGCCATCATCATCGTATTGGCCACGCCGAACGCCGCCACCACCAGGGCCACACCGCCGATCCCGCCCAGCATCAGGCGCATGGTCGTGAAGAAGTTGTTGAGTTGATCCAGAAACTCGCCCACGCCGCCCGTGCCGTAACCCAGCTCGCGGATGGCCTCGCTGACGGCCCTGGTGGTTTCCCGGCTGGTGGCCCGTACCAGCAGGTAGTCGTAGCGCCGTTCTTCCGGGTCAAGCCGGTTGCCGGAACTCCATTCGTTGAGAGCGATCACGTCCTCCAGCGGCAGGAATACCGTGCCGTCAAAGCTGCCGGAGCCGGGGCGCAGCACGCCGCTGACGGTGACATCAAACGCCTGCTCGCGCCCCTCCACACTGGAATAGACGCGCATCTTCAGCCCTTCGGCCAGGACATCCACTTCCACCGGCTCCCAGGTCTGCGCGTTGGGATCGACAAAGAAACTGCTGACGCTGGCTCCCACCAGCGCCTCGCCCGGCCCCAGGGAAAAAGTCCCCTGCGCCACGCGCAGGCCCAGGTAAGGAGCTGCCTCCGGCGGTACGCCCACAAACTGGCCGTAATAGCGGTACTTGCCGCTGGCCAGCGCAATTTGGGTCTGCACGGAAAGCAGGGGGACAACGGCGGCCACGCCATCCAGGGTGGCGATCCGGGCGACCGCCTCATCGTCAAGCTGAAGCATGGCTGGCTCCCTGGACTCTTCCAGGCGAGCACTGAAGCCGGGGTAGACCTGAATCTCGGTCAGCGAAGCGGCGCTACCGATGCCCGCTTCCGCCGCCTCCTGCAGCCCGAAGGTCAGGGCCAACAGCAACACGACGGCGGTCGTCCCGACCAGCACGCCGCTGGCGGTCATGATCAGGCGCCCGCGCGCCCGCAACAGGTTGCCGAAGGCCAGCCGGAACAGCTCCAGGAGCATCGCCAGCCCGCTTTCTAGCTCCCCAGCCCCAGCAGACCCAGCAGCAACCGCCCCAGCAGATCGCCGTTCGGCGCGGGCGGCGCAACTTCCTCCGGCAGCGGGAGGAATTCCAGCCCGCTACCGCCCGCCTGCGGCGGCGGGACAGGCGTTGGGCGGGCCATCACCTGGGTCTCAAACGTACGGGTGAGCGTCCGTTCGCGGTTGAGATCGTCCAGATAGTAGAGGGTCAGGGTGACGGTCAGCGGCCCCTCAGCAACTGGCAGGATCGTCGCCTCCGCCGAGGTATCGTCCAGGACACGTAGCGGCCCCAGGAAGGTTTCCTCCCCGGCGGTAACCTGGCCGTTTTCAGCGGAAAAACGGGCGAAGGTCAGGTTGACGTCCTGCGCTCCGATGTTAATGATCGTCACTGCGACCGGGAAAGGCTCCCCAACCATGACCTGATCGGGTGGTTCCTCGACAGGGGTGATCTGCAGGCGCGGCAGCTTGACTACAACCAGGCTGGCCTGCAGAAAATCCTCCCCCTCGGACCCATCCGGCTTCAGGTAGCGCAGGCGGATCGGCAGGCCGTAGATGCCACTGTTGAGCGTACCATCGACGACGAAATCATGGCTCAGGGTGATCTGGCTGCCATCCGCGCCGAGCGTGCCCACGTAAATCACGCCGCCAGCGCCCTGCGGGGCAAAGGTGGTTAGCGGCGTACCGTTGCCGCCATCCGCCGCACTGAAGAACACCATCAGATCGTTGGCCGGGGCCGCACCAACATTTTCCAGCGTCAGGCGCAGGGTGAAGCGGTCGCCGGGCTGGAGCACTTCCTGGCCGGTTTCATAGGAACGCAGCAACAGCAAAGGCGCCTGGGCGCGTTTTTCGCCAACAGTCACGGTCAGGCTGCCGGTCGCCTGTTGCTGTTCCCCGCCCTGCAGATAGGTGATGACCACCGACTGGGCCTGTGGCCCTGGTGTGGCGCTGGCGCTGACCACCAGCGGCAGCTCCAGGCGGCGGCTGGCTCCCGGCAGGAGCGTCCCCAGCGGGAAGGTATCGCCCTGCGGCCCGGCCAGCAGCACGCCTTCGCCGGTCGGCACGCGCAACAACACCTGCTCGGCGGCTTCATTGCCGCTGTTGGCGATCGTCACAGTGATCGTCACCGGCTCGCCAGGGCTGGCCGGATCGGGCGCAACGGCATAGCTGGCCAGGGTGATCTGAGGCGCTTCGACCAGCGCCTCGACGGTGACGCTGAGCGTCGCCGTGCCGGTGTAGGAACGCCCTTCGCCATCGCGATAAGCGAAGGCCAGGGGCAGGCTGGCGATGCCAGCGGCGGCGCTCGTCCGGGCGACGGCGCTCAGCGTGGCGCTGACACTGCCACCGGGGCCGATATCGGGCAGGATCACGCTGGTCTGGCTGCTGAGCGGCACAAAGTCGCCGCCCCCATCTACCGCCACCGACACCCCCTGGGCGGCGCGGTTGCCCCGGTTATAGATGTCCATGACCACTGTCACCGTCCCGCCGGGCAGGACGCTCGGCGGCAGGGCGCTGTAGGAACGGATGATCAGCGATGGCTCGCCGGGGATCGGCGTGGGCGGGGGCAGCGTGGGCGTGGGGCGCTCGGTGGGCGGCGGTGTAGTCGGCGGCGGCGCGATGGTCAGCGTATCCGGCGAGGTCGCCCGCCCATTGTCCGGATCGCTGACTTCCACGCCATACGTCCCCGGCGGGATGACCTTGGGCAGCGCGGCGGTCAGCGCCCCGCTGTTGATGAACGTGACTTCCAGCAGGCCAAAGCCCACCAGCCGCACCATGCTTTGCGGCGTGAAATTGGCCCCGAAGATCGACAGGGTGGCGTCCACCCCGGCAGGGAGCAGCGCCGGCTCTGACCCGCTGATGATCAGTGCCGGGGTGGGTGTCAACGTCGGCGTGGCGGTGGCCGTTGGGGTAGCGGTGGGGGTGGCGGTCGGCGTGGCCGTCGGCGTCTCGGTCAGCGTAGGGGTATCGGTGATCTGCAGCGCGGCGCGCCCGGTCGCACCCCCCGGCCCCACGGCCACAAGCGCGGCCAGCATGAACAGGAAGAATGAGGTCTTACGCATCGGACTCTTCCGCCGTTTCAGGGGCGTGGTCGCCGATCAGGTAGCCATCCTGCAAACTCAGTATACGATCAGCGTGCCCGGCCACAACCGGGTCGTGCGTCACCACCAGGATGGTTTTGCCCCACCGATCGCACAGATGGCGCAGCAGGCCCATAACCCGCCGCCCGGTGCGGCTGTCCAGCGCGCCGGTTGGTTCGTCAGCCAGCACGATCGGCGGATCGTTGAACAGCGCCCGCGCGATGGCCACGCGCTGCTGCTGCCCGCCGGAAAGTTGCCCCGGCCGGTGATCGGCGCGGTGGGTGAGGCCCATCGCCCGCAGCAGCCGCCAGGCTCGCTCCTCGCGGGCGTCACGCGGCATCCCGGCAAAGACGCCCGGCAGGGCGACATTATCCAGCGCGGTCATGGACGGCACCAGGTGAAAGGTCTGGAAGACAAAACCGATCGTCTCCCGCCGGAAGCGCGCCAGTTCATCGCTGCTCAGGTCCTCCAGCCGCCGCCCGGCCACCCGGATCGTCCCGGCGGTGGCTCGATCCAGGCCGCCCAGCAGGTGGAGCAGCGTGCTCTTGCCGGAACCACTGGGTCCCATGATGCCCACAAACTCCCCGGCCCGAATCGCCAGGCTGACCCGTTTGATGGCCGGGACAGCTCGTTCGCCCAGGTAGAAAGTCTTCTGCACGTTACGGCAGGCGATGATGATCGGCCTAGCGGCTTCCTGCTCGGCCATGCGCTCACCCGCCGGTCAACGCGCCCATAACTACCGGCGCCAGGATGGCCAGCCCCACCCACAAACCGACGCTCACGGCGGCAGCCCAGCGCGGCACACCCAGGGCGTGACGCAGGCCCAGGTAGGTCAGGGCCAGCCCCCACAGCCAGAATAGCGTCAGGCGCGCCGCCAGCGCCGTCAGGATGGCCCGCAGCAGCGCCGGCAGGTCGGCGTAGCCCGGCAGCACCGCCACCAGACCGGCCAGACCGGGCTGGCCGATCGTGCCCCCGGCCAGCATGTAGATGATCTGCAGCGCAGCCATCAGCCCCAGCGGCACACTGGCCCAGATGACAATATGCAGATTCTGGCTGAAGGACGGGGCACTACCGGCTAGCAAAGACGCTTCCCCCAGGATAAGCGCCTGCAGCAGCCAGGTCACGATCAAGCCGCTGGCGGCGATCAGGGCGGCGGTCCAGCGGGCGGAGACATCCGCGCCGCCGGTATCACCGCTGAGTTCGACCGCGCCGGGCACGGCAACCGGCCCGCTTTCCGCTGTGGCCGCGCCACCCTGCTGCTGCACGGCGCTGACGCCCGTCAGCAACAGGATGAGCAGGGCCACCCAGAGCCACTGGCGTGTCTTGCCCAGGGGTGGGAGCGCCCGGAAGAACGCACCAGGGCTGAGCAAGACAGCGCCGATCTGCTGCCATACGCTTCGCCGCCGGGCGCTGCGGTAATCCGCGTAAGTGCGGGGCGTGCGTGCGCCAGCAGTGAAGTTGTTGTGGATCGGGTCAGGGGTTCCGGGTAAGGTCATGTGGGCGCCTGGCAGACGCTTGAGTACGCTTTCGATGGTACACAGCAGCGGCCTCTTCTGTCAAACCGCGCGCAGGCGGGAAAGCCAGCGATTTCTCCGGCTTCCCGTGTGCCTGGCCTCCGGCCTCTTTTTCCACCGGCCACCCTAACGACGAATCGGCGGGGAAGGTGTAGAATCGGGGCGGGTTGACTTTAGAACAGATTTGCGTTGACAGGCGTGCCGCCGCACGCAGGGACAATCATGCTGGAAGAACTACGCATCCAAAACTTCGCCATCATCGATGACCTGACGATCACCTTCGCGCCGGATTTCAACGTGATCACCGGCGAAACCGGCGCAGGCAAATCGATCATCATCGACGCCATGAGCTTGCTGCTGGGCGAACGGGCCGACCCCGGCATGATCCGTGCCGGGACGGAGCGCGCCCTGGTGGAAGGCGTGTTCATCATCCCGCCGCCGCTGCAGGCGATCCTGGCCCCGCTGCTGGCGGAGAACGACCTGCAGGGCGACGACCCCGCCGTGCTCACCCTGGCCCGCGAAATCCGCACCAACGGCCGCAGTGCCGCCCGTGTCAACGGTGTGACTGTCAGGCTGGAAGTCCTGCGGGAGGTGGGCGACCTGCTCGTCGATATTCATGGCCAGAGCGAGCACCTTTCCCTGCTACGCCAGCGCGAGCACCTCTACCTGCTTGACCGTTATGCCGACCTGGAAGAGCCGCGCGAGGCGCTGGGCGAACTGGTCAGCCGTCTGCGCGGCATCCGGGCGGAGATCGCTTCCCTGCTGCGCGATGAGGCCGAGCTAGCCCGCCGCGTTGACCTGCTGACCTACCAGCTTGAGGAAATCCGGGCGGTCAACCCCACACCGGAAGAAGAAGATGAAATCCGCGCGGAACGCAACCGCCTGGCCAACAGCGAACGGCTGGCCGAACTTTCCGACCGGGCCTATGCCCTCCTGCTCGGCGGGGAGCCGGATTCTCCCGCCGCCACCGACCTGCTCCAGCAGGCCGCCGCCGCGCTGGCCAAGCTGGCCGCCATCGACCCCGCCCAGGCCGAACAGGCGGAATGGGCTGAACGCCTGAGCGTGGAAGCGGAAGAACTGGGCGAGGCTATGCGCCACTACCGGGAGAGCGTGGAATACAGCCCGACCCGCATCAACGAACTAGAGGAACGGCTGGAAGCGATTAACCGCATCAAGCGCAAGTATGGCGGCACCATCGCCGCCGCCCTGGACTACGCCGAACGGGCCGCCGCCGAACTGAACGCCATCGAGCACAGCGAGGAACGGCTGGCGGAATTGCGCGCCGCGGAAACCGACCTCCTGCACAGCATCGGCGAACTGGCCGGCCGGCTCTCAGAGGGGCGGCGGCAGGCCGGCGAGCGCCTGGCGCGGAGCATCGAGCGCGAACTGGCCGACCTGCGTATGGGAGGGGCGCGCTTCGGAGTCAGCATCACCCAGACGCCCGACCCGGAAAACGGGGCCTATGTGGGCCGGGAGCGGCTGGCCTTTGACGCCACCGGCGTTGACCGGGTGGAATTCATGCTTTCGGCCAACCCCGGCGAGCCGCTGCGCCCGCTACAGAAGGTAGCCAGCGGCGGCGAGACAGCGCGGATCATGCTGGCCCTTAAGAGCGTGCTGGGGCGAGTCGACCACACCCCAACGCTGATCTTCGACGAGATCGACCAGGGCATCGGCGGGCGCATCGGCGCGGTGGTCGGGCAGAAGCTATGGGGCCTGGCCGAAACGCACCAGGTGCTGGTCGTCACCCACCTGGCCCAGCTGGCCGGATTTGCCGATACGCACTTCCGCGTCAGCAAAGGGGAGGTCAACGGCCGCACGGTCACGCGTACCGACGTGCTCGATGAAAAGACCCGCGTGGAAGAACTGGCCGAGATGCTCGGCGCGGGGACTGACTCCGCCCGCCAGAGCGCCCACGACATCCTGATGCTGGCCCGCCGGGTCAAGGAAAGCGCACGCGCCGGCGGTACATAGCGCCGCTGCGATGCCAGCGCCGCCGGAAGAAGCTTGATCGCTCCAGCGCCGCGCTACAATAGACGCCAATCTGTTGAGCGCAGGGCGCATGCCTGCCGCCCCTGTCACAGGCGCAAAATGAGGCTTATCGCCATGAACGATTTCTCCGCACTCCTGGAAGCCGTCTATACCCGTGGGGAACGCTTCGGCGTCGACCGCCCGCTGGCCGTCAACCCGCTGACCGCCGTTGCCCCCGGAGTCCGCCCCAACAGCATCGCCATCGAGGGCGGCGCGTTCGGGGATGAGGGCAAGGGCCGGGTGGTAGATGAGGTCTGCGCCCTGTTGATCGGGCGCGGGGGGCGCGGCGTAGTTTACCGCTGGAACGGCGGGGCCAACGCCGGGCATACGGTTGTCGTCGAGGGGCGGCGGTTGGCGCTGCACCAGCTGCCATCCGGCGTGCTGTTCCCCGGCGCAACGGTCGTGCTGGGCAAAGGCATGGTCATCCATCCCGGCGATGTGCTGGCCGAGATTCAGGAAGTGCGCGGACTGCTGGGGGAGGTCCCGGCGCGGCTGGTGATCGACGAGATGGCCGTCCTTTCACTGGATACGCACCGCGCTCTGGAAGGCGCGCTACGCCAGTGGGCAGAAGGCGGGCGCGGCTCCACCGGGCGCGGCATCTCCCCGGCCTACGCCGACGTGCTGCTACGCCACCCGGTGCGCATCCGCGACCTGGCAGCGGATGACTGGCGCGATCGGCTGGGCCGCCACTACGACCTCTATGCGGCGCTGGTGCGCGGGCTGGACGCCAACATAGCCAAGATGGAAGTACCCCGGCTGAACAGCGAGCCGGTCGCCGTCGGTTCGCGCTTTGTCTTTCTGGATCGGCTGGGCGCCCAGCGATCGATCCTGCTGCCATATGCAGGCAATGCCTACGACTTCATCCGGGAGCAATGGGCCGATCCGGCGGTGCCCTTCATCTTCGAGGGGGCGCAGGGCGTCGGGCTGGACCCGCGCTACGGCGTGTACCCGGATGTAACCTCCTCCGACCCGACGATCGGGGGCATCCTGCCCTCCACCGAAGGACTGGTGCATCCGGCTCAGATCGCTGTACGGATGGCCACGATCAAGGCAACCTACACCTCCAGCGTGGGGCGGCGCCGTCTGCCGACGGCGATGGACGCCGCGCTGGCCGATCGCATCCGCGAGGACGCCAATGAATACGGGGCGACGACCCGCCGCCCGCGCGACATCGCCTACATCGACCTGCCCTGCCTGCGCTTCTTCGGCCACGTCAGCGGAGCCAATTACCTGGTGTTGACCCACCTGGATATCGCTTATCCCGACACGCCGATCCGGGTCTGCACCCACTACACCGATGCGGCCGGTCGCCGGGCTGGCTACCGGCCGGATCAGCTCTATCTCAACGGCGTGCGACCGGTTTACATCGAGCTGCCAAGCTGGGATGGCGCGGCCATCCAGGGCGTCACGCGCATCACCGATCTGCCCCCGGCGGCCCTGCAATACATCGCCTTCCTCAGCCGGGCGCTGGAGATGACGCCGCTCTTTGGCACGACCGGGCCGCAGCGCGACGCGATTGTCTCCTGGCTGCCGGAGGAGGGCTGAGGGCGTTGGCGCGAAAAGCGGCGCCAGGAGGGATGATTCCGGCGCGATAACCGGGTTGCGCCAGATGGACACGCCGTCTCGATCCGGTCTCCTGGCCTCACTTGCGGGGCTACGGCGGCGGGGTGTGGGCCGCTGCCAGGCGGGCCAGCGCCTCCGCCAGGCCGATATAATTCTCCGGCGACAGGCGCAGCAATTCCGCTTTCACTGGCTCCGCCACATCCAGATCGGCCACAAACGCGGCAATCGCCTCGCGGCTCAGCGTCGCCCCCCGGCTGAAGGCTTTCAACCGGTCGTAGGCGTCGGCCAATCCTTCCCGGCGCAGGATGGTCTGCAGCGCCTCGGTGATCACCTCCGGGTGCGCGGCCAGCGCCGCCCGCAGGGCCGCCTCATCCGGGGCGAGTCGCTCCAACCCGGCCAGGATTCCCCGGTAGGCCAGCAGACTATGGGCGGCGGCCACGCCCAGGTTGCGCATCAGCGTGCTGTTGGAAAGATCGCGCTGCAGGCGGGAGACCGGCAACCGCCGGGCGAACAGGCTTAGCAGGGCGTCGGCCACTTCCAGGTTGCCCTCCGCGTTCTCGAACTGAATCGGGTTGACTTTGTGCGGCATGGTCGAGGAGCCGACCTCGCCCACCACTGCTCGCTGGACAAAGAAACCATCGCTGATGTAGCGCCAGACATCCTGGCAGAAGTCGAGCAGGATGCGGTTGCAGCGGGCCAGGGCGTTCAGCACGGCGACCAGATCGTCGCCTGGCTCGATCTGGGTGGTGATCAGGTTGGGGCGCAACCCCAGGGAAGCCACAAAATCGCGGCTGAAGGCGATCCAGTCCACGTCCGGGCAGGCGGCGACATGAGCGTTGAAGTTGCCCGTCGCCCCATTGAGCTTGCCCGGCAACGCGGCGACCAGCCCGGCCAGCGCCTGCCGCTGGCCGCGCAGCCGGGCGGCAAAGACGCCGATCTCTTTGCCCAGCGTGGTCGGGCTGGCCGGCTGGCCGTGCGTGCGGGCCAGCAACGGTAGGGCAGCGTAGGCGGCGGCCCGCGCCGCCAGCACAGCCTCAATTTCCGCCAGCGCGGGGAGCAGCACCGTCTCCAGCCCCTGCCGGATCAGCAATCCATAGGCCAGGTTGGAGACATCCTCCGAAGTCAGGCCAAAGTGAATGCCCTCGCGCAGCGCCTCCAGCGATGTTCCGCCCAGCTTCTCGCGCAGGTAGATTTCAACGGCCTTGACGTCATGGCGGGTGACAGCTTCGATCTGCTTAACGCGGGCGGCTTCCACCACGTCAAAGGCTGCCACAAGATCATGCAGGAAGCCGGTCTCAGCCTCGGTCAGCGGGCGGAGAAAGGTCACATCGGGGTGGGTAGTCAGGGCGATAAAATACGCGATTTCCACCTGCAGCCGGGCACGGATCAGGGCGAATTCAGAAAAGCAGGTGCGCAGCGGCTCGACGGCCTCGGCGTAGCGGCCATCCAGCGGTGACAGGGCGAACAGCGGATCGGGGCACACGGCGCACCTCCCAGACACACGATACCGATTCCATCCTGATTGTATGCTAAGGCGGCAGTCAGCGGCAGAAACATCCCCGCTTTTCCTTTGGCTTGCCGCCGGGCTGATCTACAATAGCAGGTGTATGGCAGGGAGAGAAGGAGAGATTAATGACGGCTGGTTTTGTGGTCGGCTTGCTGGCGCTGCTGGGGCTGGGCGGACTGGGCTTCCTTGTCCGACCGCGTCCCTTCCCGTCGGTGACATTGCCCGCAGCAGCGGTCAGCAGTGGCGATCTGCCGGCTGACCTGCCTGCCCCGGTCGCACGTTACCTGCGCACCGTCCTGGGGGGGCAGCTCCCAGGCTACCGGACGGCCATCCTCACAGGCCGGATCCGCCTGCGCTTTAGCCCGCTGCGGCTCCCGGCGCGCTTCCGCTTCTACTACGCTGTCGGGCAGGGTTACCATCATACCATTGAGATCACGTGGTTTGGCTTCCCGGTCGGGCGGGTGGAGGAGAACTACAACCGGGGGCGGTCACACTTCAACCTGTTGGGGCGGGTTATCGACGACGATCCGGCAGTCAATCGAGCAGCAAACATGGGCCTGTGGGCGGAGATGATCTGGCTGCCCTTCGCCTACGCCGATCCTGCTGTGCGCTGGGAAGCCGTTGACGCAAACTCGGCGCGGCTGCACTTCCCCTTTGGTGAAGAGGAGGATAGCCTGCTCTTCACTTTTGACCCGGCGACGGGCCTGCCCACGGAATGCTTCGGGATGCGGCAGCGGGCGGCGGGCGCACCATTCACCGGCTGGCGCAATGCCATCCGCCGCTGGGGAACTCTCAGCGGGGTGCAGATGCCGCTGGTAGCCGAGACAATCTGGGTCGATCAGGGCTACGCCTGGGCGGTCTGGCAGGTGGAAGACGTTTGTTACGGCGCAGATGTGGCGCAGTGGCTCCCTTAGCCCGGCCAATCCTGCCACTCAGAGGCCCGGAGAAACACGCGACGTATGGGCGATTCGCAGGTGACGGGTTGCCTGATTCTGACGATCACCGCGCTAACACTGCCGATCTGAGGATATTCACCGCATCAGGCGATACGGCTGGTCCAAAGGTTCCGCGCCTGGGGGCGACTTCTTCTTCCAACTCGCTTGACCATAGCTGGTGACGGGGCACCTTACAGGGAAAACAGCGATGACTAAGACCACATTATCAAGAGAAGCCAATCGGCATCGACCCCTTACAGCTGTCGATCGGCTCCGGGAAACACTGGACGAACTGGAAAGACAGGTCGGGATTCTGGGGCGCAGCAGCCCTGAGGAGGCGCGGCGCATCCCGCTTCTGCTGGACGAAGCGACGGTGCAACTGGCCGAACTTAAGGGCAAGGGCGGCGATTTCCTGGCGGAAGAGGTGCGCCTGCAATCCCTGTACGCCCGGCTGGAGCGCAAGGCGGCTGTTTTTTTGAATGCTGTTGGCGGCGCGGCGGCGCTGGCGGCCATCCGCCCGGCAGAGGTTCCGGAAGATCACTGGTGGTGGCATATCGAGCGCATTGTGGCGGAACAGCGCCGCGCCCGGCTCAAGCAGGTGTTGCGCATCGCGGCAATCGTGGTGGCTGTCGTGATCCTGGCGGCTATCCTCTACCAGGCTTTCCTGGCCCCCGATCCTGCCGTACGGGAGCGCGCCCTGCGCATCGACGCTGCCGGCGTGCTGGCCGAACAGGGCGACTACGCCGGGGCGATCCAGGAGATCCAGATCGCCCAGACTGCCGTGCCCGATGACCCTTACCTGTTGATCATGGAAGGCGCATACTATGAGCAACTCGGCCAGACAGAGTCAGCGGAACAGGCCTACGGCGCGGCCAAGCGGCTGGCTGAGGACGAATCGAACTTCCTGATCATGCGGGCTGAGGTCTACCTGCGCACCTTCCAGCCCGCCCGTGCCCTGGAAGATCTGCAGGTCATCCTGGCCCGCGAGCCGCAGAAAGCGGTCGCCTACTATCTGCAAGGCGTCGCCTACCAGAACATGGGCAAGCTGCAGGAGGCGGTCACCAGCTTCCAGCTGGCCGCTGATTATGCTTCCGCCGCTGGCGATACCCAGCTGGAAGGCATGAGCCGCGTTCAGATCTCTTACCTGCTACAACAGCTGATGGTCCCCGCCCTGACCACCCCGAGCCCAACATCCTAGCCGATCAGCGCAGACCATGAACGCCAGGAGTGCAGGCGTCGGGCTTCCCTCGCCTGCCCTCCTTTTGTCCACCAGTCGGGGCAGTCATGACCGCCCGGCTTCATCCAGCCGATGCAGAAAGGCGCCGATCGCCAGCACCGCCTGCGCGTAATCTGGCTCCCACAGGCAACCGCCGCTCTCCGGC
This sequence comes from Anaerolineae bacterium, assembly GCA_013178165.1. Classification (NCBI taxonomy): domain Bacteria; kingdom Bacillati; phylum Chloroflexota; class Anaerolineae; species Anaerolineae bacterium. The sequence goes on along the minus strand of JABLXG010000029.1, from coordinate 29,031 downwards.
AGACGCCACACCCGCGCATCAGGCAGCAGCTGCAGGTACCGTTCGACCTCCGGCAGGGCCAGCCCCGCGCCCGGCTGCCCGCCATACAGGATCAGGGCCGGGCAGGTGATGCCCGGCAGCGCCTCCCACAGGGAGACTTCCTCCGCCTCCCGCTGCAACCCTTCCACCACATGGCACATCATCCGCTCGGAAACCGGCAGGTTCCGCCAGGTTGAACCCAGGAAATCCTCCACCCAGCCCGGCGGCAGGGCCGGCTGGCTGGCCGGATGGTCGCCCACGATCAGCCCGGCCAACCGATCCGGCCAGCGGGCGGCATAGGCCAGGGCGTAGACGACGCCATGCCCGCACCCAAGCAGGCAGAACGGGGGTGGCTCCAGGGCGGCCACAAAAGCTTCCAGATCGCTGACATGGTCGGCCAGGGTATAGCCGTGCGTGGGCGCGCTGCTCTGCCCTCGCCCGCGCAGGCTGAGGGCGAAGCAGGGCCGGGGGGCCAGCGCCTGGAGCAGATCGGCGTAATCTTCCGCGGCTTCCGCCAGGGCTGGGACAATCAGCAGCGGTGTGCCGTGCCCTTCCGCCAGGGAAGGTACGCCGGTCAGGAAGTGCAGCGCCAGCGGGCCATGCCTGACCCAGCCTTCCCACAATCTCATCGTTCAGCTGCCGCGCCGCTGGGCCAGGAACCACTCGTACAGGGCAGGGCTGTCGTACGTTTGTGTCCAGGAATCATGGCCAACATCAGGGTAGACGGTGAAAGTCACGTTCCCCCCGCATTCCCGCAGCGTATCGACCAGTTGCTGCGAAGTCACCAGCGGCACAACGTCATCACTGCCGCCATGAAAAGCCCACACCGGCACGTCGCGCAGGGCGCACACCCGCTGCGGGAAGCCGTGCACCCATAACGCGCCGCCGCAGATCGGGGCGACCGCGGCGAAGCGATCCGGGTAGGTGCTGGCCAGGTGCCATGATCCAAAACCGCCCAGGCTCAAACCGGTCAAATAGACGCGATCGGGATCGGCGTGGTAGCGGCCCAGCACCTCATCCAGCAGCCCGATCAGCGCTTCCAGAAAGTCCGGCCACCACTGGTTTTCCGGGCATTGCGGCGAAACGGTGATGAACGGCAAATCGGGTCGTGCGGCAACCACTTTCGGGATGCCATGAATGCGGACACGCTCCAGGTCAGTGCCGCGCTCCCCCGCACCGTGCAAAAACAGGATCACCGGCCAGCGCTCGCCATCCTCCCGGTAGCCCTCTGGCAGGGTTAACAGGTACGGCAGGCGTATCTGGCGGGCGATCGTCATCTCAAAAGCTTCCGCTACTTCGGTCACAGGTCATCCTCCCTACTGATGATTGTTGCGCAGGGCGCGATCCAGCAGATCCACGCTCAATTCGGCCAGTGACTGGACGCGCATACTGGCTGCGGAAAGGTCCAGGCGGCGGGTCAGTTCGGTCGGCACAACCACACAGAACAACCCTGCTGCCCGCGCCGCGATCACGCCATTGGCCGAATCCTCCAACACGACCACGCTGTGCGCTGGGACGCCCAGCAGGTCAACCGCCTTCAGGAACAGATCGGGCGCGGGCTTGGTCCGGGCGACGTCGTCGGCGCAAACAATCGCCTGGAACCGATCAAACAGCCCCAGCCGCCGCAGGTGGCCATCAACCCAGCGGTGCGAAGAACTGGAAGCCACCGCCAGGCGCAGGCCGTGCGCCTGCGCGTCATCCAGCAGGGCGACGACGCCCGGCAGGGCCGGTTGCTGGCTGGCCAGGGCCAGCTCGCGGGCGTAGCGGCGCGCCTGGATCGCCTGCCAGTCCAGCGGACGCCCCAGCCGCGCCTCCAGATCGAGGCACGGGTCAAACGTTTCCGGGCCGTAATCCGCGCCGATGCTGCGGATCCACTCGTCCAGCGGCAGTTCAAAGCCGTGCTCGCGGTAAACCTCCGCCCAGCTTTGCAGGACGGTGCTTTCCGTATCAACCATCAGACCGTCAAAATCGAAGATCAACGCTTCCAGCATCCTGGCTTAACTCTCCCCCGCGGTGTCTGACTGTCTCCAATGCGTTTTTGCCAGACTTTGCCCTATCGCCGGGCTTTGCGCAAGCGACTCCTCAGGCAGGAAGCCAGGAGGCCGGGGGAAAAGCGGCACATGGCAGGAGACAAGCGTTACATGAGCAATAGCCGGAAGCTGATCCATGCCGGGGCTACCGGTCATCCTGCCGCCCCCCCCCATGCCTGGCGCGGCGCTACCGCAATGGTGGCAGGTCGGCGTCCAGCGGCAGGCAGAAGGTGAAGGTAGCGCCCTGGCCCGGCCCAGCGCTTTCCGCCCAGATGCGCCCACCGTGCGCCTCGATCAGCGCCCTGGCGATGGCCAGCCCCAGGCCGATCCCGCCATAGTGCCGGGTGAGGTGATCTTCAACCTGGTAGAACTCCTCGAAGATCTTTTCGCGCTGGTCAGGAGGGAAGCCAATACCATTGTCGCTGATGATGACCCACACCTCAGACGGTTTAACCTCTGCTCGCAGGGTGATCGTCCCGCCCTCAGGGGTGAACTTGACAGCGTTATTCAGCAGGTTGCCCAGCGCTGATTGAACCCGCACAGCATCCACGTACAGCGCTGGCGCATCCGCCGGGATCAGCACGTTCAAGCGGTGCCGCTTGGCTTCCGCCAGGGAAGCGATATCCTGCTCAGCGGCGTGGAGCAGGTCAGCCAGCGGCGTCCAGGCCCGCACCAACTCTACCCCGCCATGTTGCTTGAGGTAACCCAGGTTGGTGAGTTGCTCAATGACCGCCCGCAGTTGTAGCGCACCGCGGAAGACGGCCTCGGCGTGGGCGCTGACGGCGCCCTGCGCTTCCTCTTTGAGGAATGAGGCATAACCCAGGATGATGCCCAGCGGCGTGCGCAGTTCATGGCTGGCAATAGCAATGAATTGATTCTTGAGTGTATCCAGCCGGGAGAGTTCCTGGTTGGCCTTCTGCAGGGCGCTGACCAGCCGGGCATTTTCAATGGCAACGGCGGCCTGAGAGGCCAGGATGGTCAGCGTGGTGCGATCCTGCACTGTCCAGGGGCCAACCCGTTTGTTGACCGCCTCCAGTACGCCGATCGGACGCTCCTTGATCAGCATGGGCACACCCAGCACGGAGCGCGTCTCAAACTGCGTGATCTCGTCCATCCGGCGGTAATGGCGCGGATCGCGGCGGACATCGTTGATCGCCAGCGGGCGGTTTTCCCGGAGGACCTGACCGGCGATGCTGCCTTCCTGCGGGACCGGCTGGCCGATTAGCCCCTGCGAGCCGGCGCTGCTGCTGGCGGCAAAGACCAGATGATGCGTATCGCTATCCAGCAGCAGAATCGACGCTGCTTCAGCGTCGACCAGCGCACTGGCCGAATCCATGATAAAGCGTAACAGCGGGTCGAGCGCCAGTGTGGAATTGAGCACCAGGCTGACCTGCACCAGTCGGGTCAGTGTGTCGACTCGCTGGCGTAGCACCTCAGGCGATTCATGTGTTGCCATAAGGAGGGCGCTGTCCTCTCTCCGGATAACGCCAGATGGTGGTGATCATCGTACTTGAATTCCCGGCGCGGGGCAATTGCCCCCACACCTCAGCTATCCCCAGCCGGATCAGAGTCATTCAGTCATCATAGCAGGCCCTGTGGATATGTGGACAGGAGGCGATAGACAGCTCATGTCCCCCCAGCAGTGGGGGTGAGCAGCAGTGGCGATCCTGTCGGTGCGGGCCAGGCTTGTCCACATATCCACAGCAGGCAATGTGGATGATTCAGGCGCTTTTCCACAGGCGCAACGTTGCCAGAAGCCGCACGTTTGTGCGATGCCAGCGGTTGGGGGTGGCGGCTTATTCGCTGCCAGCGCTGGCTGGCGGGTGAATCAGGCGCCTTAACTTTTCCACAGCTTTCCGGGTTTATCCCCAGATTCCCGGCGGTTATCCACAATTGCCCACCGGTGGGGAATCGAATCGCTCTCGAACAGATTTTCGAAAAGCTTTATATGCGGGAGTCCTGGCCGGTCAGCAGGGGGGTGATCGCCAGATGTGGGGGTGGTCGTTAGGGCGGCGGGCAATGTTAAATTTTCTCATCTTCAACCGGCCTGTGGATAACCTGTTTCACGATTTTTTAACATTGCGATATGATGGTGAAATGCCCTTGCGATATTTGGGAAACCCCCTCAAGGCAGGGTAAAGAAACCGTTCTGCTATCCTGTGTGAATATGGCTGTACAATAAACATAGATGGGTTATACAACGCGGTTTCCCTGGACCCCATGCCGCCCGCTGAGAGCCATATCGATTCCGCCGCCGAAAGGCATCACGCCGGCCGTTAACAGTGGTTCAAGGGGGCAAGCACGATGGCAGTCATCACGATTTCCCGCCAGTACGGGAGCGGCGGGGATGAAATCGCTGAGCAAGTCTGTAACTTGCTGGGATACCGGTTGCTGGATAAACGTCTGTTGCAACAGGTGGCCGTGGAAGTCGGCCTATCGCGGGATGAAGCGGTCGACTTTTCCGAGGAACATTACCGGGCGCGTAGCTTCTTCGCCAGCCTGTTCGGGCCGCGCCAGCGGGTCGTGGCCGAAGTCTCCGAACGGACGCGGGGCACCGCCGGCGCCACGGAGATCAGCATCGTCCAGCTGGATGAGGAACAGTGCATCGCCCTGGTACGGGCGGCGGTGAATGCGGCCTACGCGCGGGACAATATGGTCATCGTGGGCCGCGGCAGCCAGGCGATCCTGGCCGACAAGCCCGGCGTGTTGCATGTGCGCATTCAGGCGCCGCTGGAGTGGCGGCTGGCGCGCATCCGGGAAAAGGAACATCTTTCGCCGGTGGAGGCGCGGTCGTTGATTGACCAGCGTGACCTGGCCGCAGCGCAGTACCTGGATCGCTTCTTCCATGTTGCCTGGGATGACCCACAACTCTACCATCTGGTGATCAACACGGGACGTTGTGACCTGGATCTGGCGGCGCAGGTGATTGTGAACGCGGCGCAGCACCTGGGCCAGCAGGTCGAACAACCTGGCTCAAAGGCGGCCTGAGGACAGCGGGTCCGGCAGCGGCGGGGCACAAAGGCTCCGCCGCTGCGTTTTGTTGCTGCTTAGCGGATGGTGATCGGCCCCAGGATCAGGCGGCTGGCGCCGAAGTCGTCCCCACCGATGATCGGCAGCCGTTCCAGTGTTGCGCCGTCATAGATGCCCACCAGCAACAGGTACTCGCCGGCGCGGGCGTCCGGCGGGATGGTCAGCGTGATGGTGTCGCTGACGGCCTCGCGCTCCGCCCATACCCAGAAGGGATACGTCCCGCCGCGTGGCGCGCCGTCCGCCTGGGCCAGGATGCCTGCAGCGGTGTCGTTCTCCGGGTCGATCAGGTGAGCGAACACACGGTGATCGGCGCGGTGGGGTGTGATGGCCTCCCAGTACAGCGTCAGCGACAGCGTTTCACCCGGCGCATAGACCCTGCCCGGCAGGTCATAGCCGCGCAGGCGCACAACATCGGCGAAGGCCGCGCCGCTGATTGTCCCTGGCGGGGGCGGCAAGAGCTGCGGCTCGCCTTGGTACAGCCAGAAGTGAGCGGCGCTCAGGCGGGCCTCCGGCGGGGCGTCCTCGATCACTAGCCGGATTGGTGTCTGCGGGCCGCGCACCAGATCGGCCCGGATCAGGAAGGCGCTTTCCAGCCATTCGCCGGGCAGTGCTGGCAGCTTCCACAGCCCGGCGTCGGCATCGTTGACGTACACACGCACGGTCATGTCATGCGTCTGGTGCAGACGGGCGACGAGCAGCGCCCATTCGCCGGTCTGCGGCGTGCGGACGGTGAAGGACTCCCCGCCGGTCAGAATCCGCGCGGCGTCGGTCACGGTCAGACCTGGCGCATCATGGTAGGCCATCACCAGCGGCAGGGTCAGGAAGCCTTCCGGCCGGGCGGTATGCCACCAGGCGTAGTCGTGGGCGGCTTCGCTATCCAGGTCAGCCACGTCCAGCGTGTCGGTCAGCGACCAGCCGTCCAGCTGTTCCAGCAGATGCGGCTGTTGAGGCGCTGCCGCCAGAGGAACGCCCGACCAGTCGGGCCGGGTGACGACCTGGGTATCCTGGGCACTGGTATAGGGCGACCAGTCGTCCAGCGCCACCCGGAACATTTCCTCGCCAAGCAGCGTGGGCGCAACGTCGATCCCGTAATAGGGCGGCGCGGCCCCCGGATAGACGGCGTAGTAATCTGGCTGAGCCACCTCCAGCCGTTCGTAGATCGCGCCCGGCCCGTGACGGGCGACGGCGGCCATCCCGGCGGTGGTCAGGCCGACCACGTCATAGGTCTGGCGTTCCCCCCGGTAGCGCATCACGCCTACGTCGTGCACAGCGATGACGGCGTCCTCCGGCGTGTTGGCCCGCAGCCAGTCGGCCAGGACCATTTGCTGGCGGGCGGTCGTGGCCGTGTCCAGGGCGTACTGGGCGCGGAAGTCGGCCAGCGTGACCAGGCTCCACACGGCGACGATCAGCAGCCCCACGACAGTCACCGCCCGGCCTGGCAGGCCGCGCCCCGCCAGGCGCAGGGCGATCTCATTGGCCAGGGCAGCCAGCCCGGCGCTCAGCAGGACGACCAGCGCCGGATACAGCGGCATCTGGTAGCGGTAGTGGTGCCAGGTGGCAGGTTGTAGCGTGGCGGTGGCCGCCGCGCCGACGATCACCCAGCCGAGCGCGGCCAGCGCCAGCCGCTTTTCCCGCACCCGGCCCCGCGCCGCCAGGGCCAGCCCCCCTACCAGCCCGAAGGCCAGCGCCAGCGGGAAGGCATGCCATAGCCCATCCGGGGCGGGCAGATTGAGCACACGCAGCAGCAGATCCAGCGCCGTGCCGAGGATGGTTAACAGCACCCGATCGGGGTAAAAGGGCTGCAGGGTGAGCCACGACTTGGCCAGCAGGCCGCTGGAGGAAGGCGAGCCGGTTACGGCCAGGTAGAACAGCGGGGCGATCATCACCGCGCTGACCGGGATGCAACCCCACAGGAAGCGCCTCCGCCGGTCATTGGTCTCCGCCGGGTCCAGGATCGCCTGAGCCAGCAGCAATAGCCCGGCCAGCAGGACGACTTCCGGGCGGGTCAACACGGCCAGCGCCCCCAGCAGCGCCGTCAGCCGCACGCGCCCGGCCTGAAAGGCCCACAGCGTCCCGGCGATCAGGGTGAGCAGCAGGCCGGTCTCCATGCCGCTCAGGTAGGCCCAGGCCATCCAGCCGCTGCTGCCAAAGATCAGTCCGGCCAGCAACCCGGCGCTCCACGGCGGGAAGTACGGCGGCGGGCTATCGTCCAGCGGGCCGCGCCGGGCGTACAGCGCCTCAACCGCCCGGCGGGTCAGATCGGCCAGCAGGGCCGCCGCCAGCGGGTACAGCGCCAGCCCCAGCCCGATCAGCACCTCCGGCATAGCCGTCCGGCTGATGCCCAGGGCAAAGCCGCCCGCCAGCAGCAGCAGGTAAAGCAAGCTGGTGGCCCCGCTGGAGGGCGCTTCCCCATCGTTGTACTGCAGCCAGCGGCCCTGCGCCGCCTGCCAGCCGTACTGCAGGTGGATGTAAGAGTCGTCGAGGGCCAGGGTGCGCGTCCCTTCCGCGTCCAGGGCGCCCGCGCTCAGCAGGGCCAGGGCGCTCCCCAGCGCTATCAGCGCCGCCAGAATCACGATCAGCCGATTGGGAGAAAGAAGTTTCATCATCGTCGTCCAGCACGCGGTAAATCAGAAGGCGCCTGACGATGAGTATAGACGCGCCGCAGGGTGCGGCCAAGAGCCTGCGAAGCTTACTCGATCCCCCGCAGGGCGGTGCGGAACTGCCGGGCGGTCGCGCCATCCAGCGCCGGGCTGAGGCGGACGATCACGTTACGGTGCAGGTACAGGTAGCCCGGCTCGGACTCCTCGCTGAGCAGGTCAGCCAGCCAGGAATCCCGCTCGGCGGCGCTGGCAAAGACCAGGATTTGCCCACCCTCGCCCTCCGGTAGCCCGGCCAGGTGGAAGTCGATCTGCTCGGTCAGCATGGCGGAAGCGGGTGCATCCGGGTGGGTGACCTCGCCGACCGGCAGCCCTGCCGCGCGGAATGCCGCCAGCACCGCTTCACCGTCCAGATCGTCCAGACTGGCATCAGCCGGGTTGATGGCGGGCGCGTCCGTGTTGCGCAGGGCGAAGCGCATCCCGACCAGGGCAGTCAGGCCGTTGTTGATCGCCAGCGCGGCGGTGTCGGTGACGGCGGAGTCGCTGCTGGGGTTGGCGGCCCGCTCCAGCAACAGCGCGCCGATCAGGAGTTCATCGGCGGCCAGATGGAGCTGCAGCAGTGCGTCGCGCATCCCGGCGCAGTCGGTGACGTCGAGCGCGGCGATCTCCGCCCGCCAGCGGAGTTGATCTTCGACGCTCAGGCCGCCCTGGCCCAGCGAGTCGATCATGGCGATCACCAGATGGCTGACCGGTTCCACCTCTGCCGCTGTACAGGGGAGTCGCTCGCCATCCCCGCCCTGGGCCAGGGCGGGCCATCCGCCGCCCGCCAGCAGGACTGCCACCGTCACCAGGATTGCCAGGCGTTGCGCCATGCCATTTCCCTCCTGAACCCGCATGCCCTGCTATAATCGCAGGACGGCTGTTTTATATACCGCAAGCACGGCTGTTTCCTCCGCGCCGTGTGGCCGTTTCTGACCGCGCTATCATCCTATCACACCGCCCCTGACGGAGCGAGAGGGATCGCGCCAATGCGTATCACCATACTGACCTATGGCTCGCGGGGGGATGTGCAGCCCTATGTGGCGCTGGGGCTGGGCCTGCAGCGGGCCGGCTACCGCGTCCGGCTGGCCGCGCCGGAGGGCTTCGCCGGTTTTGTCGCTGCTTACGGGCTGGATTTCGCCCCGCTGGCCGGGGACCCCGCCGTCCTGAGCCAGCGGCTGGTGGACGTCGCCGGGCTGAACCCGCTACGGACGATGCAGGCCGTGATCGAATATGCCTTCCCGCTGGGACGGCAGGTACTGGCGCAGTGCCGGGAAGCCTGCGCTGACGCCGACGCGGTCCTCTACAGCTTCCTGCTGACGGTGGCTGGCCACCAGATCGCCGTGGAGCGCGGCATCCCGGAGATCTTCGCCCAGCTGTACCCGCTGTTTGTGCCCACCGGGGAATTCCCGGCGCTGCTTTTCCCGCGGCTGCCGGTCTTCACGGCGGCGGCCAACCGCCTCACCCACCGCCTGTATACGGCCCTGTTCTGGGGCAGCAACCGGCTGTCTTACCGCATCCTGCAACGACGTTACCCCGATCTACCGCCGCTGTACGGCTGGCCCTTTGACTCCCCTGCACCGCCGTTGACCCTGATCGGTTGTAGCCCGCAGGTGATCCCCCACCCGGCGGACTGGCCGAATCACGCCCACATGACCGGCTTCTGGCTGACCGATGAGGGCGCAGGTTGGACGCCGCCGGACGATCTGACCGCTTTCCTGGCGGATGGGCCGCCGCCGGTCTATGTGGGGTTCGGCAGCATGATCAGCCGCGATATGGACACCGTGACCGCGATCGTGCTGGAGGCGCTGGCGCGGGCCGGGCAGCGGGCGGTGCTGCTGGGCGGGTGGGGCGGGCTGGGTCGTACCGACCTGCCGGACTCCATCCTGCGCATCGACGCTGCACCCCATGACTGGCTGTTCCCACGCATGGCGGCAGTGGTGCATCACGGCGGGGCGGGGACGACCGCCGCCGCGCTGCGGGCCGGTGTCCCGACGGTGATCGTGCCCTTCGCGGCGGATCAGGCATACTGGGCCGGGCGCGTTCTGGCACTCGGCGTCAGCCCGGAGCCGATCCCGCGCCGCGCCCTGACCGCCAGAAAGCTAGCCTACGCCATCCGCGTGGCGGTGGAACATGCGCCCATGCGGCAGCGCGCTGCGGCGCTGGGGGCGCGCATCCGCGCCGAGGACGGTGTAGCGCGGGCAGTGGAGATCATCACTGCCTACCTGAACAGGCGTGACTGAAAGGGATTATCTCATGCCGCCGATCACGTTACTGACAGGGCCGGCTGCTGCCGGCAAGAACGCCATCGCCCACGTTTACGCCACGCAGTTCCGGCAGCGCTGCGCCGTCATCGATGGCGATCTGGTGCGCTGGATGCTGCGCAACCCGCATCTGGCCCCCTGGCCGACTGACCCGCCGGACTCGCCCGCCCAGGCCCAGCATCGGCTGGGAATCAAACACTGCTGCCTGCTGGCCGGGTCGTTTGTGGTAGAAGGATATGAGGTCGTGATCTGCGATGTGGTTGGCGACGCCCTGGCCCGTTACTACCGCGAGTTGCTGGCCGGGCAGGACTTCAAAATCGCGCTGCTGCTGCCGACATGGGAAGAGTCATTGCGCCGCCTGCGCTCACGGGGACCAACCATCACCGAGTCCGAGGCTGCTCTGCTTTACAAGCAGCAGACGCAGCTCCAGGAATACGACTGGCGGCTGGATAATACCGCCCTCTCCGTGGAGGAGGCGGCGCGCTGGCTGGCCGGGCTGCGGGAAGCCGCGGCAGGTTAACGCCCTCCGCCGCCCTCGTCCGGTGGCAGGAGCGCCGCCAGCCGTTCGGCCAGCGCCTGCCGCGCCGCAGGAGTCAGGCGATAGCTGCGCCCCCGGCCCCAGCCGTGTTCCTCCAGCATACCCGCCTGCGCCAGCCGCCGTAGCCGCTGGCGGCGTTCCTCTGGCAGGCAATCGAGCGCCCCGGCCAGCCGCACGCCCGATACGGCCAGTTCCGCCACCAGCAGGTCGATCACCTGGCCGGTCAGGGCGTCCGGGGCTGGCGGGGGGGCCGGCGCGGGGGCTTCGGCAACACTCCCGCCCGCCGTAATGCGATCGATGTCCTTCAATTCGCCCATCACCGCGGCAAACGGCGCCAACAGGGCATGGATGGCTGCCGCTTTGGCAGCGATCGCCTTCCACAGCGGCTTGAGTTCATCGCGCCGGTAATCGAGCGCCCACAGCCGCTGCTGGATCAGGACACGCCCCAGTTGCTGGTAGGGCCCGACCGCCGCCCCCAGCCCTCCGCGTTCCAGTGACTTGAGCAGCATGTCCAGCCCGTCGGCGGTGGATTTGAGGGATTTCTCCAGCAGGCGGGCCGTCTGGCGGACCTCACGGGCGCTCATGCGTTTGTCGGACATAAACTCATCCTCGGCGGGTGGAAAGGGGCGCTGTCGCCAATAATAGACCCGCCATCCTGGGCGGGCCACCCTGCCGGGGCGACTCGCGGACGCCGGGTCTATTACCGGGGCGCGCCCGCTTATTTCTCAGCTGGCTTGTGATCCTGAATGGCCTGATCCATCAGGTTGAACAGCTTTTCCATCCCCAGCGGCAAATCCGCCTGGCCCATGGTCACCTCCAGTTCGATGTGGAAGGTGCCTCGGACTTCCTGTTCCTTGGCGCCGGAAGCAGCGGCAGGCTTGGCCAGCAGCTGGTACCGCAGCGGCTGCAGACGGCTGATGGCAGCGACGTTCGTTGCTGCCAGCGCCATCGGCGTTGCTGGGGCTGGCGCCGGGGTTGCCGCCGGTTTCTCCTGGCTGATGTCCGTGATCTGGGCGGCGAGCTTGAAGCGGGCGTCTTTGACCTGCAGCGCCGGGATGGGGACCAGAGCCAGCACCGGCACGGTCGCCACGAATTCCGCCACCTCGTTGTTTTCGTCCAGCTTCTTATAGCGGAACTCCGCCATGCGCAGATTGCCGGCGGCGATGCCACCTTCAGCGGTTTGCTCCTGGGCGGGTGGGACAAAACCGACCGTCTCGATGAAATCCAGCGTGGCCCTGGCGGCTTCGGTATCGGCCTGGACGATCGCCACCAGGGTCGCGCCGATCAGATCGGCTAAGGGTAAAGACCGGATTCCCTGGACTGTACCTGCCATAGATGTGCCGCCTCTCTCCTGAAAAGGGTCGGTGCGCGCCCGCTATTCGGCCTGCAGGCGCCAGATGGGCTGTTCTTCTGTGCCGCCCACCTGTGTCCACGCGTAGTTGCGGATTTCGGTCACGATGCTGACAAAGGAAAGCACGCTTTCAGGTGTATCGGCCAGTTCGTTGCGGGTCACTGCTACGTCCACGCGCAGCCCCTCCCGCCCGGCTGAGTCAATGGCCTGGCTAACCTCAGTCACAAACCCTGTCACGGCGGGGGTGACGGCGGCGCTGATGCGCTCGCGCAGGTCCTGCACGCGGGCACTCTTCTTAAGGATGGCCCACAGTGCCTCGTTGTTGCGCACACTTTCCTGCAGGGCGGCTTCTAACTGGCGAACCAGTTCCTGCGGTTTGCCCTGCACCGCCGCCAGGACCAGCGGGAATTGTTTCGTGGTGAGTTGCGTGATCTGGGTGGCGAGCAGGGCGGGCAGGTCCAGCCCTTTTTCTTCCAGCATGGCCAGCAATTGATCGCGTTGTGGGCTGTCCAGGACCAGGCCCTGGTAGACGCGCTGGCTGAGGGCGCTGGCCAGCGATGACAGGCGATCCCTGGTGATGCCCTCGCGATCGACTTCCCCCTGCTGCACGGCGTTGACGGCAAACTTGAGCTGGATGGATGCCTCGCGGATCTCCACGCGGGGCACCGGGAAGCTCACCAGAATGGGGTCTTTGGCGTAGTCAACGCTGATGTCGCGGGAGAAGGCGTCACTGATCACCCGTGAGTGGGCCACATCTTTGAGGATGGTCCCCAGCACCTGTGTGAGTTCTGCCATAATCCCTCCAGGGCGCCGGTACGGCAGCCCGGTTCAACGGCTCTTAAAGGCGAATGGTGATCTCCAGCCGGGCCAGGCGTTGCTCTGGAACCTGGATCAGCCTGGCCCGCTCAAAGACCACATGGGCAGGCAGCAGCTTGAGCAGCTCCACCGCCTGCGGCAGACGCAGGACAGGGATGGCCGGCTGGAGTGTCAACGACGGGAGTTCAGCGGCACTCAACGCTGCCGCGCCGGGGCCGGGATCGTAGGGGATGGAGAAGGTGATCTCGCGGATGCGCACGTCGGCCAGTTCCGCTGCGGCGGCCTGCGCGCCGGTCATGGCCCGCAGGTCTTCCACCGTCTTGAGGACAAAAGCCGCCAGCGCACTGAGTCCCTCCGGCAGCGCCTGAGCGCTCATCAGCTCCTCCTGTCAGCCGGGCCGCAGCCAGGCAGCCCCGGCGCGGCACACCCCTGGCGATCCCGGCCCGCTCAAGCCGGCCTATGATGACGGCGGCTTCTCCTTGATCGATTGCTCCAGAATGTCCAGCACGCGCTCCAGGCCGGCAGGCAGGCTGTCCTGCACGGCGTGCACCTTGACATTCATGGTGTATTCGCGCACGTACTTGGACGCGCTCTCCCGCGTATTCTGGTAGGAAACGGAGGTGCGGAACTCCATGCTGACCGGCGACCACCAGGCCTTGAACTTGCCCTTGGCATCAGTGGAGAATTTGAAGTCGCTCTTGGTGGTGCTGGCGATGGTATCGGTCAGCTTGGCGGTGAAGTCAATGGTGATGTCATCCAGGCGGATGAAGGGGATGGGGACAATCGACAGGATCGGTACGGTCAACTCAACGGTCTTGACGACGCCATCTTCATCCAGTTTCTTGTAGGTGAAGGTGATGTTGCGAATCTCGCCGGTGTTGGCGTCCTGGGTGAGGTCGTTGAAGATCGAGCCGATGTCGCTATCCTGTTCCTTAAAGCCGACCTTCTCGATGAACTCTACCGTGGTGCGGGCCGCCAGCGCCTGCGCTTCCACCGCCGCCTTCAATGGTGCGCCGATCAGATACCCGAAGGGGATTTGCCTGAGTTCGGTCACTGCTCTTGGCATGGTCTGTTCTCCTGAAGTTGTGGTTGGTTGCCAGTGGCCGGGATTGGCAGGGTGGGAGGCTGCTGCCCCGCGCCGATCACCTGTGAACAGTGCACGGCGGCACCGCCAGGCAATCAGCTACAACCCTGCAAGCCCTATTAAAGCGATTCATCCACAGCACAGACTGGCGTATCAGATAACCTGCGAACGGAAGTCGGCGCAGGGCACACAGGTGTGCCCGCCTTGTAGGGGAAAAACGGGGCAATTGTGCCGGTAGGCACTCCATCACACATAGCGGCAGGCTCCGATGGCAGCGGCGATGTCGCCCTATGAGCGCGGTCTGGACCGATCCCGGCGAATGGAACCTCTTGATCTCAGCAAAACACATTTATTATTGTCTGTCAAGAAACTGACTATCCCTATAGGACTAAAGTAGTAGCAGTTGCGAAGGTGCTCCCCGAACCGATTCATGGGAATGCTGCCGCTGGCTGCCCCCTCCAGCCCGCCTCTTGGACGACCTGCACAACCAGGCGGGCCGATTTTCGGCGGGATAACCGAACTTTTCCGGGTTTCTTGACGCGCTCCCGGCAGGCTGCTACCCTGTAGGCATCATCTTTTTCGTTGCGGAGTATCTGCCCGGATGACCCTGCTGATCGCTATCCCGGTGGTCGAACTGCGCCGTCCGCGCCGTCGTCCCCAGACCAACCCGGTCTGGCAGGGATAGTGTCGCCTGGGAACGGTACACCCGGCAAACGACCCTCAATCCCCCCAGACCGGGGGGATTTTTGTTTGACAGGAGTGGCTCGCAAGCAGGATGACCGAATCGACAACCCGTCCCTTTATCACTGTTGGCGTTTATGGCGCGGCTGGCTACACTGGCGCGGAACTGATCCGGCTGCTGGCCGCTCACCCCGCCGTCCGGCTGGTCTTTGCCACTTCGAGCCAGGACGCCGGACAGCCGGTTCCCGGCACAACCCTGACCTATCTCCCTCATGAGGCGGCGGACCCGGCCAGCGTGGACGCGGTATTCCTGGCCCTGCCGCATACCGCTTCTGCGCCGGTTGCCGCGCGGGCGAAGGCCGCTGGAATCAGGGTGATCGACCTTTCCGCTGACCTGCGGTTGGACACGGCGGAAGCGTTTGAGCTGTGGTACGGCGCGGCCCATCCCAACCCGGAGCTGCTGCCCATCCCCTACGGTCTGCCGGAGATTTACCGGGCGGCCATCGCTGGGGCGCAGGTGGTGGCCAACCCCGGCTGCTACCCGACCGCCACCCTGCTGGGCCTCTACCCGCTGCTGGCGGCCCATGCCCTGGCCCCTGGCGCGCCGATCATCGTCGATGCCAAGTCGGGCGTTTCTGGCGCCGGGCGGACGCCCAAAGCCAGCACCCACTTTGTGGAGGTGTTTGGCAACTTCTCCCCGTACAACATCGGGCGCGTCCACCGTCACACGGGCGAGATCGAGCAGGAGATCGCCAGGCTGGACGGCCAGGCCGGGCCGCTGATCTTCTCCCCGCACCTGCTACCGGTAGACCGGGGGCTGCTGGCGACGATCTACGTCACCCTGGCCGCGCCCTGGCCACCGGCGAGCCTGCAGAGCCTCTACGAGGAGACCTATGCCGCCGAGCCGCTGGTGAACATCCTCCCGGCGGGGCAGCTGGCCACGCTGCGCCACGCCCAGCGGCTGAACATCTGCGCAATTTCTGTCACGCCGGTAACCGCCACGCATGTCGTGATCGTCTCCGTGATTGACAACCTGCTCAAAGGCGCTTCCAGCCAGGCCGTGCAGAACTTCAACCTGATGTTCGGCCTGCCGGAAACGACCGGTCTGCTCTGACCCGCGATCACAGCCCATCCAGGAGAAGGAGACTACCGCCATGTCTACAACCACCCTTTCAACCCCGCCTTCCCCTTTTGCTGCTCCGCCGGTCCTGCTCAAGATCGGCGGCAACGACATCGATAACCCGGACTTCCTCCGCGACCTGGCTGCTTACGTGGCTGCCCTTGACCGCCCGGCGGTGATCGTGCATGGCGGCGGCAAGGAGATCGGGCAGCTTCAGGCAGCGCTTGGCATTGTGCCGCAGTGGGTAGACGGCCTGCGTGTGACTGACGAGGCTACGCTGGCCGTGGTGGAAATGGTGCTCTGCGGGGGCGTCAACAAACGGCTGGTGCGCCAGCTTATCGCAGCGGGCGTTGAGGCACAGGGCCTTAGCGGGACGGATCGCGGCCTGTTGCGCGGAGTCAGACTCCAGCATCCCGGCGGCGACCTGGGTCGTGTGGGGACAATTACTGCCGTACGGGCGGATGTCCTGCTGGGGCTGCTGGCGGCGGACGTCACGCCGGTCATCGCGCCGCTGGCCCTGGGCGAGGATGGCGGGGCGTACAACGTCAACGCCGACCACGCCGCCGCGGCCATCGCCGAAGCTATCGGCGCGGCGCGGATAGTCTTCCTGACCAATGTCAGCGCCGTGCTGGTTGATGGCCGCCCGCAACCCTCTCTCAGCTTGGCGCAGGCCCAGGCCCTGATCGCCAGCGGCGTGATCAGCGGTGGCATGATCCCCAAGGTGCAGACCGCCCTGCACGCTGTCGCCCTGGGCATCCCGCAGGCGGTGATCACCGATCTGGCCGGGTTGCAAAGCGGCGGCGGGACGGTTTTCCACAGCGATGCCTCGCCGCTGGCGGCAGCAGCTGCCAGCGCATATGATGCCGCGTCCGCCAGCGCCGCCGCCCGTTAGCGGCAGGCCGCTTTCATGGAGAATTACGCATGACCCTGACCGCTATGCCTGCCGTCCTTGACCTGGATGCGCAATGTGTCCTGCACACCTATGCCCGCGCCCCCTTCGTGTTGACTCACGGAGAAGGCGTCTACCTTTATGACTCTGAGGGCCACTGCTACCTGGACCTGGCCGCCGGAATCGCGGTCAACGCGCTGGGCTATGGCGACCCAGCACTGGTCGCCGCCATCAGCCAGCAGGCGGCGCAGCTGATTCATGTCTCCAACCTGTACCTGACTGCTCCCCAGGCGGAACTGGCGGCCCGGCTGTGCGCGCTGAGCTTCGCCGGGAAGGTCTTCTTCTGCAACTCCGGCGCGGAAGCCAATGAAGCCGCGATCAAGCTGGCCCGCAAATGGATCTACGCCAGGCATCCCGCCACAGGCAAGACCGGCCTGGTGGCCTTTGAAAATGGCTTTCACGGGCGCACGATCGGGGCGCTGTCCGTCACGCCGCGCGCCAGATACCAGGACCCGTTCCGCCCACTGCTGCCAGACGTGACGATCGCGCCGTTCAACGATCTGGAAGCCGCCGCCGGGATTATCGGGCCGGATACCTGCGCCGTGATCGTCGAGCCGGTGCAGGGTGAGGGCGGAGTCCACGTGGCAACGCCGGAATTCCTGCAGGGCCTGCGCGCTCTGTGTGATGCCCACGACGCCATCCTGATCTTCGACGAGGTGCAGTGTGGCATGGGCCGCACCGGGATGCTGTGGGCGCATCAGGCTTCCGGTGTGACGCCCGACATCATGACTCTGGCCAAGCCACTGGCGGGCGGCCTGCCGATCGGCGCGGCGCTGATCAGCGACCGGATCGCCGCTGTCATCGAGGTTGGCGATCACGGTAGCACGTTCGGCGGCGGGCCGCTGGTCGCCAGCGCCGCCAGGGTCGTGCTGGAACGGATCAGCGATCCGGCTTTTCTGCGCCATGTGGAAGCGATGGGCGCAGCCCTGCGGGATGGGCTGGCGGCCCTGCACGCCCCGCAGATTGTCGAGGTGCGCGGGCGCGGGCTGATGATCGGCGTCGAGTTGACCGTTCCAGCAGCGGAGGTGGTCAGCGCGGGATATGCGCACGGCCTGATCATGGTCAGCGCCGGGCCGAACGTGCTGCGGCTGGTGCCGCCGCTGATCCTGGAGCAGGCACACGTGGACGAAGCGCTGGAGAAGCTGGATGCGATCCTGCGAGGATAGCAGCCTCGCTCCTTACCCCCGGCCTCTTTTCCCCTCTCCATCAAATGGAGAGGGGCCAGGGGTGAAGCAAAGATGAAGCTACACATCAGTAATAAATTGAAAGCGACCCTCCGGTCGTGATGATGAGGAGAACCGACAACCGATGACCCTGACGATGACCGATTACGCGATCAGCACCGTCGAAACGATCATCGCGCCCGTGCGCGGTTTCACCGTCGCCGGTGTCCCGGCGGGCATCCGCAAGTCCGGGCGGCGCGACATGGCCCTGATCGTCAGCGCGACTCCCTGCGCGGCGGCGGGCGTCTTCACCACCAACCAGGTCAAGGCCGCGCCCGTGCTCCTTGACCAGGCCCGCCTGGCGGCCAACCCTGCCGGGATGCGAGCGGTGGTTGTCAATTCGGGCGTCGCTAACGCCTGCACCGGCGCGCAGGGCCTGACCGACGCTGCGGAGAGCGCGGCGCTGGTTGCCGCGGCGTTGGGCTGCCGGGCGGAGGATGTCTTCGTGCTCTCCACTGGCGTGATTGGCGTGCCCCTGCCAATGGACAAGATCGCAGCGGGTATAAGCGCCCTGGCCGGGAACCTGGCCCCGGATGGCTGGGCCGCTGCCGCCGACGCGATCCTGACCACGGATACCGTGCCCAAGACGGTCAGCGTCCAGGTTCAGACGCCGGAGGGGGACTACACGATCGCCGCGATCGCCAAGGGTGCGGGCATGATCGCCCCCAACATGGCGACCATGCTGGCCGTGATCGCCACCGACGCCGCGCTGGCTCCTGCCACGCTGCAGGCTGCCCTGAGCGCCGCCAGCCGGGTCAGCTTCAACCGGATCGTCGTCGATGGCGACATGAGCACGAACGATACTGTGCTGGCCCTGGCCAACGGGGCCAGCGGCGTGACCATCGCCGCCGGGGATGGTCTGGCCGCTTTCCAGGCGGCGCTGGTGGCGGTCTGCACCGAACTGGCCAGGGATATCGTCATGGATGGCGAGGGCGCGACGCGCTTCATCACCCTGCACGTCTGCGGCGCACCGGATGAAGACACGGCGCGGCAGGTGGCCATGGCCATTGCTACATCGCCGCTGGTCAAGACGGCCTTCTACGGGGGGGACGCTAACTGGGGGCGCATCCTGGCGGCGGCGGGGCGCGCCGGTGTGCCGCTGGATGCTGGCCGGCTGGCCCTGTGGATCGCGCCAGGTGAGAGTGATTGCGCTGACGGCCTGCAACTGGTGGCGGATGGCAGCCCAACCGCCTACAGCGAGGATGCCGCTGCTGCGATCATGGCGGCGCCGGAGGTCAGCGCGCGGCTCGACCTGGGCCTGGGCGCGGCGGCCTGCACCGTGTGGACGTGCGACCTGAGTCACGATTACGTCTCGATCAACGGCCACTACCGTACCTGAGGGCGTTACGGTGCGGGCTATGGCGCCGGAGGCCTGGTTCTGTGCGGCGCGAGGCGATGGGTCAAGGCGGAGGGAAGCGGCGTCCCGTTTCCCGGCCTCCCGGTCTCTCTCCGGGCCTCCGGCGACCATTGACAGCCCTTCGGCACATCTGCTACCGTTGAAAGCAGGAGTGTGTGTGCCGTGCCCCATCCTCAAGAGGTTTCTTCCCTTACCCCGCAGACCCGCGCCAGAGCGACCCTGGTCGACGGCGAGACAGCCGTCCGGATCGCCAACCTGTTCAAGGCGCTGGCCGATCCCACCCGCGTGCGGCTGATCACCGCCCTGGCTGATGCCGAGTTGTGCGTCAACGATCTGACCGTTCTGCTGGGTATGGAGCAATCGGCGGTTTCCCACCAGTTGCGCACACTGCGCGAGTGGCGGCTGGTGCGGCGGGAACGGCGCGGGCGGCAGGTCTACTACCGCCTGGATGACGAGCACGTCCGCGATCTGCTCGACCGCAGCCTGGCCCACGTGCGGCATCCATAGAATTTCTGCCTGCTGCAAATCAGTTGAGGAACGGCCCCTGCATCCCCCCTGGCGGTAGCTTGTGGCGGCTGATCAGTTCCGCTATCTCCTCCGGCGTTTCCGGCTCAGAGAGCCGCAGGCCATCCGGCGGCGGGAGGTCCGGCTGGCGCAGCGTATCCCCGCCGTCATCGTCGGGTGGTTTGGGCTTGCGCCCCTGGCGCAAAAGCTCGGAGATGACCAGCATCGCCGCGCCGCTGGCCAGCAACAGGGCATCGTCGATCATCCGCGGCGGCGGGGTGAGGAACACGGTCACGGTAGCCAGCAGGATCAGCGTCACACCCAGGCCGCGCGTCACGGCGAACAGTCCCAGGCGGGCTTCCGGGTTGATCACCCGTTCCAGCCAGGGGGTCGGCGGCGCGGTTAGCACCGGTGTGCCGCAGTACGGGCAGTAGCGGGCATCCGCCGGGACAATCCGGTGGCAGGTATAGCACTCCCGTTCCAGTTCCACCCCGCAGCCCGCGCAGAAACGGGCCTGATCGAGGTTCATCTGGTGGCACTGTGGGCATGGCTTCATCGCGGGTCAACTCCGGTTGTATGCTGATTCCAGTATAGCACGGCGTTCCATACCCTGGCGCAAAAAAAGCCCCGGCCAAGCAGGCCGGGGCGAGGACGTGCGGTGGTTGGCGTTACTTGCCCGAACCCAGTGTCAGGCCCTGGATGAAGTAACGCTGCAGGAAGATAAATACGAACAGCGTCGGCAACGTCGCCAGCAGCGCCCCGGCGGTGATCACCGGCCAGTCGGTGTTGTACTGCCCGCGCAGCGTGGCCAGGCCGGCTGTCACCGGGCGCAGTGAATCGGACTGCACCAGGATGATCGCCCACAGGTAGTCGTTGAACACCCAGGTGAATTCCAGTGTACCCAGCGCTGCCAGCGCTGGGAGTGTCAGCGGCAGCATGATCTGCCAGTAGATACGGAACTCGCCACAGCCATCCACCCGTGCCGCGTCCAGAATTTCGCCCGGCACGGTGCGCATGAAGTTGCGCAGCACGAACGTGCAAAAGCCAAGCTGGAAAGCGGTGTGGATCAGGATCAGCGCGCCGTAAGTGTTATAGAGGCCCAGCGCGTTGGTCAGCCGGAAGACCGGCAGCAGCAGAATCTGGAAGGGCAACAACGTCCCGGCCACATACATGAAATAGAAGAACAGGTTGCCCCGGAACTTGAAACGGGCCAGGGCGTAGGCGCTCATCGACGACAGGAACATCATCCCGAACAGCGACGGGATGGTGATGATGAAGCTGTTGAGCAGGTATTTATTGACCTGGGCATCGGTCCAGGCGCGCTGGAAATTCTGGAAGGTCAGGACGCCGGGGATACTCCAGAAGCCGTTGATCGAGATGTCGTCCATTGTGCGGAAGGACGTGACCAGCGCGGCGAAGATCGGCAGCAGCCATAGCAGGGTCAGGGCGGTCAGGCTGATGTACTTCAGCGCGGCGCCGATTTGCTGGCGGGTCATGGTCGCGCCGGTGACCCGGCGGGTTTGGGCCAGGGTGGTCATGGCGGCCTCCTAGTATTCCAGCTCGTCTTTGACGATGCGTGACAGGTAGAATCCGATGAAGACCATGCTGATCCCGAACAGGACGACGGCGATCGCACCGGCGTAGCCCATCCGATAGTTGTTGAAGGCCTCCATGTACATGAAGTTGGCCAGCACCTGCGTGCTCTGCCCGCCGCGGGTCATGATCGCCACCAGGTCAAAGGCGCGCAGCGAATCGATGATCGAGATCACGATCACCACGGTCGTCACCGGGGCCAGCAGCGGCAGCACCACCCGCCGGAACAGGTTCCAGCGGTCCGCGCCGTCGACAATGGCGGCTTCTACCAGGCTGGGATCGATATTCTTCAACCCGGCCAGGTAGAGGATCATCACATAGCCGACCTGCCGCCAGACCGCCGCCGCAATCACGCACCAGATCGCCAGTTCGCGGTCGCCCAGCCAGCCGGGCAGATCGGGTACCCCCAGGCTGCCCAGCAGGGCGTTGATCAATCCCAGGCGCGGGTTGTACAGCCAGGCCCACACCAGCCCGATCACGGCGAAGGAAAGCACCAGGGGGGAATAGAAGCTGACCTTGTAGAAGCGCCCGCCCTTCATCTCTGTGTTAAAGATCAGGGCCAGGCCCAGCCCCATCGTCGTTGGCACGGTGATGAAGATCGCCAACCAGCGCACGTTGTTGACCAGCGCCTCGCGGAAGGTCCGGTCGATGCTGAACAGCCGCTCAAAGTTGGACAGTCCCACATAGCCCGGCGTGGAAACGCCGTCCCAGTTGGTCAGGCTCAGCCAGAACGTGGCGAAGGTCGGAGCGATGATCCATACCAGGTATAACAGCAGCGGCGGCAGCAGGAACATGTACGGCACCCATTTCGGCGGGATGGCCGGTAGCCGCCGCCGGGCCGGACGCACTACTTCCAGCCCCACCTGCCGGCGCAGGGCGGGCAGGGTGATCGCGTACTGGGCGATCATCCCCAGCGCCACGATCAGCGTCGTCCAGAACCCTGCCCCGCCGACAGCCGCCATGTCCAGTGACCCGGTGGGGAAGAAGAGCGTTGCCAGGCAGTAGACCAGCACCAGCACGCCCAGGATCAGCGTCATCAGGGCGGCCAGGCGGCCCCGTTCCGGCTGCAGGACGCCCCACAGGGCCAGCGCCACACCGGCGATCGAAGCGATGGGCAGGATCGCCACCGCCAGGGTGATCTGCGTCCCAGGCACGCCGGAGAGCAGGTCGGCCATCAGCTTGGCTGCGTTATCGACGATCTTGGTGCCGTGCCAGGGCATGAAGATGAAGGCGATGAACAACAGGGCCGAACACAGCAGGCCGATGAAGTTCGCGCCAGAAACATCGCTCGCTGTGTCCTCGCGGATGCGGTAATCGGTTATCGCAGCCATAGGGCCTCCCTTGTGGCCGGGCCAGTTCACCGGGCAGGATGGCGCGCTGCCGGGGCATGGCCAGCACACCCCGGCAGCATGGGCAGCGAGTCGCCCGGCGCGGCGGTAGCTTCACCGCACCGGGCACGCGCAGTAGGGGGCAGTGTTAGCCGCCCGCTTCTTCCACGTTACGCAGGCGCTCGGCCTCCAGCTCTTCCAGCAACTGGTCGACGCTGGTTGGATCGTCCCAGAAGCGCATGAAGGCGTCCATGCCGGCTTCCGCCATCGGCGGGGTGGTATCGCGGTCGTAGAACTGGGCGACGTAATCCGCCGTCTGGATCAGCTGGATGCCCTTCTGGACATCCGCCGGGGCGCCGGAGATATCCACGTCAATGCGGGTGGGCAGGCGGCCCAGCTCTTCAAAGGCCATCTGCTGAACTTCCTGCGAGCCGAGGAAGGCCATGAACTCCAGGCCGCCCTGCAGGTTGCGGGCGTTGGCGGACATGAAGAAGCCGTCTGTCGGGGCGTCCTCACCTACCGGCACGTCAGGATTGATGATCGGGAAGCGGAAGAAGTCCAGGTCGTCCTCCATGTCATCCGGATAGGAGTCCTTGATGAACTGGCCCATCAGGTACATGGCGGCCTGGCCCTGAACCATCGGGTCGATGGCTTCCTGCCAGTCGTAAGCGGCGGGGTCCTCGATGAAGCAGTTGTGCTCGAACAGCTCGTTCCACTTCTCAAAGACGGCCTTGACGCGCTCGTCGGTGTAGGATTCCTTGAGCAGCATCAGGTTGATGTGGAATTCCGGGCCATTGACGCGCATGTTCAGGTAGTCAAACCAGGCGGCAGCCGGCCAGCGGAAGCGGGCGCCGATGGTGATCGGGGTGATGCCAGCGGCGTTCAGCGTATCGCAGGCGCCCAGGAACTCGTCCCAGGTCTCCGGCACCTTGGTGATCCCGGCCTGCTCAAAGAGCGAGGGGCGATAGTATACCGCCCACCAGTAGTACGAGGTCGGCAGGAAGTACTGCTTGTCGCCTACCGTGGCCAGGGCGGTGAAGCCGGGGGCGTAGCTCTCGGCGAAGCCGTAGTCGGTCCACAGGGCGCTGATGTCGGCGATCAGGCCCTTGTCGATGAAGAACTGGGCGCGGTTGCCCGCGAACCAGGTCAGCACATCGGGGGCCGGGTCGGCGGTCAGGTAAGCGCGGATGGCCTGCTTGAAGTCCTCATGGGCGACGATCGAGTGCTCGACTGGCATTTCGGGGTGCGCCTCATTCCACATGCCGACGATCTTTTCATCGAAGGCGCGCGGGATGGGGTCGCCGTTGTAGGAGTTGTAGGTAATGTAGGTGGGGCCGCCCTGGGCAAAGACCGGGGCAACCAGGCTGACCAGGAGGACAACGGTCAGCAGTACGCCAAAACGGGATAGACGGGACATCGTATTCTTCTCCTTCTGGTAACGCTCCGAACATTTAATCAGCGCGTGAGGCGTCCCGGCGGCGCTCAGGGCCGGGGAGACGCCCTGCGGTGGCGTCCGTAAATCCAGCGGAACGGATGACCGGCGTCAGGGGAGCGGTTCACCTCCTTCAGGCAGCGCCTGGCGGTTCATTAATCAAACGAAAAAACTAATTTGCCAGCGCCAACCCTCTTTTTGTATGCTGCGCACAAATGCGGTTCGAGGTACGGGGCAGCTCGGCGTTTGCGGATGGATCAACACGTGTAGACGCACATGTATAATCATAGTACAATATAAAACGGGTTCGATCTGCTGTCAAGCACTACAGTTTCGCTTTCGCATTGGCGGGAAGTTATTGGGCAAAGTGCCCGAATGATCTGTCGTGTGCGGATTGGCCGGGCGGGAGGACATGAGCGTGCCTCAGGAACCTACACAACCAGGTGAGAAACGCCAGGTGACCCAGAAGGATGTAGCAGCGCGGGCGGGGGTTTCCCGCGCGGTGGTCTCCTACGTGGTCAACAACGGCCCGCGCATCGTCTCCCCGGCGACACGGGCGCGGGTGCTGCAGGCCATTGAGGAACTGGGTTACCGCCCCAACCTGGACGCTCAGCGTCTCAAGCGCCATCCGGCCCGTCGCGCTGTCGACCGGATCGGGATCATCATGGGTGGTACCAGTCAGCTCCTGGAACGCCCCTATTTCGCTTCGGTGGTGGCTGGCATTTACGCTGCCGCCCACCGCCAGAACCAGCAGATCGCCTACCTGACCTTTTTCAACGAACTGCTCAACCCGGTCATCTTCAACCAGAACATCCATCCGGAGGTCGTCTCCGGCCTGATTCTGTGTGCGCCTTACCACGCCGTGCAGGATGACCGCGCCCGCGCGCTGCTGGGGCGCATCCGTGAGCGGGTGCACAACATCGTCAGCCTGGAGGTGGTCAGCGGCGACTTCCCGGCGGTGCTCTTTGACCGGGCGGAGGCAGCCCGTCTGGCCGTTGGCCATCTGGTGGCGCTGGGCCACCGGCGGATCGCCTACGCCGGCGGTGTGGACGAGCGTGTCGATGGCTACCGCCAGGTGCTGCTGGCGCACAGCCTGCCCACCGACCCGGCGTATGTACGTCACGATGGCCTGTTCAACCTGCCGGAAGATGGCTACAGCGCCGCACAGGGGCTGATGGCCCTGCCGGAGCCGCCGACGGGGATTTTCGCCGCCAGCGACGAGGTGGCACTGGGGGTGATCGCCGGGCTGTACGACCTGGGGCTGGCCGTGCCGGGCGATGTGTCGGTGGTCAGCGTGGATAACATCGGCCTGGCGGCGATGTGCCGCCCCGCCCTGACGACTGTGCACGTCCCCAAAGAGAGCTTTGGTCTCTACGCCCTGCGCATGCTGGCCACCCACGATGACTACGCGGATAGCCAGCCGGCCTCGGTTGTGCTGCCCATCCAGCTGGTCGTGCGCGACTCAAGTGCCGCGCCGCGCGCCTGAGGCGGATTCTGGCCCTTGCATCTGCGCCGAGTGTGTGGATAATCCTGCCCTGGTTTTGCGCCGCGAAGGAAGCGGGAATTCAACGTATGGCTGATCTGCGTTATCGTCTGCTGGTGGCGCTTGGCGTGGTTCTGCTGCTGCTGGCCACCATTCTGGCAGTGGGGCTGGCCCAGGGAGAGGCCGCGTCCTTGGCGCCGGGCTGGCTCCTCGTGTTGCTGTAAGCGGTTTTTCAGCTGTAGCGTGTCAGTACAGCGGGCCGAAGTAGCGGCTGGCGCTGCCGGGCGCGCCATCCCCGATCAGGATGTAGACGGCGTTTTCCGGCGCGGTGAAGATCGCCCCGCCGCTGAAGCGCTGAAACATCCCTGTGTAGCCGCTCTCATTGCTGACGGCCCAGCCCAGGGCGGTGCGGATCTGGGCATTGGTGCGCCAGGCCAGCCCGAAGCCCCGGATTGGCTGTAGCAACCCGGCGGGGACGGTCATGCTCGGATCATCCTGTGGCATACCCTCCTGCCACTGGTCGGCCACCCGCCAGAAGGGGTTGGCGACTCCGCTAACCGGCTGCAGCGACAGCGCGTAGATTTCCCCTGTCGACCACCAGAACATCACCCCCTGCTCAAAGGGCTGATGAGCCATGAAGATCGTCTCGGGCGGGCCAAGCGGGCAACCCAGCGCCGCCCCCACCTCTGGCCGGGCGGCGATCGCTGCCGCAAAGGGAGCGGCCACTTCCGCGCTGCATGGCCCGCCAGCGGCAACCGCCATGCCCGGCATGGTGGGAATAGCGTATGTAGGCGGCAGCGCGCCACCCAGCGGAGTCGGCGGCAGCAGCGTGATCTCCACCAGCGCGGCCAGCGACGCTGTCGGCAGGATCAGCGGCACGGAACCATCGCCCAGGAAGACGCCGACGTAGGGCGTCGGGCTGGGCGTGAGCGTCGGCGGGACGGGCGTGCGCGTGGCGCTGGGCACGGGCGTAGGCGTCGGCGGGACGACCAGCGTCCGCACCGGTGTGGGGGAGATGATCACGGTAGCCAGCTGGCGGGGGGCGATCAGCGTTTCGGAAAGCGGTCCCGGCGCAGTAGGACGGCAGGCCGCCAGCCCTACCGCCAGCAGCACCGCCGCCAGCATTCGATCTCGAAGCCGCATGACGCTTCCCTTCGGAGGGTCAGTCATTCAGCCCCAGTTCCTCCAGCAAGGCCCTGGCGTCGGGGCTGTCCACCGCCAGTTCGCCCAGGTATTCAGTGATGCCCTCCAGCAGGCGTTCGTCGAGGTCCTCGCGCCCTTCGCGCAGGGCGGCCCGCAGAGCCTGCAGTTGTTCCGCCTCGGTGAATTCGGCCAGCCGCTCACCCACCATATCCACCAGCAGATCCGGCCCGTCTTCCTCCATGAAGTAGGTTGCCAGGGCCGGAATGGCCCGCTCGTCGAGCATCGGCAATACCTGTTCCAGCAAGTCCTCGCCGCCGATCTCCTCGTCGTCGTCGCCCGACCATAGCCCCTCCCCCAGGGCATCGAGCAGGTCGAGGGGTGGGGTGCCCATGCCGACCAGCAACTCAAACGAGGCGGCAGCCATCTCGTAATCGCCTGCCGCCAGCGCAGTGCGCAGCGCAGCAAGCTCGGCCATCTGATGGGATGTCAGGCCGGCCATAGGTGTGCTCCCCTTCAGGCTAGATGGCATCTGTGACCGATTCTACAACGGTTGCTCGCCCGCCGTCTACAGCGGCAGGCCGCTTAGCGCCGGCGGAGTCGCCGCACGACATACAGGGCCGTGATCACCAGTAGCAGGATCGGCAGCGCGGCCAGCCCGACCAGCACAATTTGCTGCAGGGGCGGCAACGCGGCCAGCGCTTCCCAGTGAATCTCGCTGGCATCTTTGACCAGGGAAGGCACCGATACCAGCGAGAGCAGGATCAGCATGATCGAGATGGTCAGGCCGGTGCGGTTTTCCGCCTCTTCCTGCTGGCGGCTCTCAAACTGCAACTGGGTGCTGCTGTAGTAAGTCAGGAAGGAGCTTAGCTCGGCCATGTTGGTGTCCACATGCTCGGCGACGCGGTGCACGCCCAGTTGCTCCAGCACATGCCCGTAGATCAGCACCGCGTCAGGGGCGTGCGAGAGGGTTGAGGGCACCAGGGCGTAGCGCACTTCCGGCAGGATGTTGAAGGCGCGGGAGACGCCCTGGGCCAGGGCGCGCAGACGACGCTTGTCTTCATCGTCCAGCAGGCCGTCATTCACACGGGTAGTCAGGTTAGAGATTGTACTCAGTAGCTCGGTGCTCTGCCGTTCGATCAACTGCCATTCCGTCTTGAGGTTGACCAGCCACTCGACGCCGCGGGCCACGCCACGCCAGAACTGCGGGCGGGTGTAGCCGTCCGGGTCAGTAGTGGGGTCGGCGGGGGGCGGGCTGTAGATCAGCAACGAGTCGTTGGTCACCAGGCATAGATCGCCCACCCAGGGGGAGAGATTGAATAGATCAGCCGGGGTGACCGCCCGCCGCTGGCGCATATCCTGGGCAGCACCGCCGTGCAGGACGGTCGCCAGGCGGGTCATACCCAGCGCAAACGAGCTGTAGTCAGTGGCGAAGACCTCCGGCGGGATGGTCTCCCCGCCCCGGTGGACATGATCGAGCTGGATGGTGGTGTAGCGGTCATGCAGGGGCAGGCGGCCACGCCGCTGTTCCGGGTCCAGGGGCAGGTGGATCGGCTCGTTGTGCTCGCCGCTGAGTGTCATGCAACCGCCCATCGCCTGTACCAGCGCCGCTGTGACATCCATGGCGATGCGCCAGCTTGAGCGCGACTCGGCATATTCCAGCTCGCCGCCGCGCGCCCGCTCCACGCGCTGGATCTCGGCGGCGATGACCGAGAGTGGCGTATCCACAAAGTGCCGGATCATGCGCACGACAGCGAAGCCGTTGCGTGTCAGCGTCACCTGGTAATCCCACTGTGGAAAGGTCTCAATCAGCACCGCGTCGCCTTCCAGCCGATCGGGGAGGTGTAGGAAAGAGTCTTCGTCCAGGCGGTAGGTGGGGAAGAAGTACTGCGAGACGACATAGCCGCGAAAGATGCGCATCTGATGTGCAGCGTCGATCAGGGCGTCCTCGTCCGTGTCGCGGACGAAGGGCGAACGCATATGATCGGGCAGCGCCCGCAGGTAAGCGGCGAAGCGTTCTGTGCCGCGCACCTGCTCAAAGTGTTCCAGGGCGCTGTCGTCGGGGGCGGCGCCGCGCCTGACGAAGCGCTTGAGGTTGACGATCATGGTCAGCGTGACCGTGCCGCTGGCCCTGAGCGGCCGCTCGCCGGAGAGGGCAGGCATTGCCGATCGCTCCTGGTGGCGGAGAAGACGGGTTCCCGCCAGTGATTGTATACGGCTCGGGGCAGTGGGGCGACTCATAGCTGGAGGGTGTGGCTAATCTGTACATTTGACATAGTGTCTTCTGGTTAGAGGCATCCTATTATTCCCTGCCAGTACTTTTGATGCAGGGCAATCGCATCAAAAGTGCTGATAGGGAATAATAGGATGCCTCTAACCAGGAGGCACTATGTCAGACGAAAACCCGATCAGCTTACTCATCAGTTTTCGGGACCTGCCCGATCCCCGAGTGGA